>JANNAY010001351.1:0-11143 GCA_031384945.1 Deltaproteobacteria bacterium | reverse complement strand
CAATAACCTCAACTGTGCGATCGAATTCTGATTGCACCTCTCCACAGCGAGGCTTTGCGAGCGCTCGTGGAGAGGTCCGAGCGCAGCGAGGGGTGAGGTCTGCGGCGGCGAGCAACGGCGTGCGTTTCCCCCGGTTTCGGGGCCAGGGAGCGGTTCGTCGACGACGATGCTGCTTCGAGTTGTGATGAATGCTCAGCCCGTGGAGAGGGGGCCGGGGGTGAGGTCTCCGCGCGCGACGCTGCCGCGGGTCACGGTGGGTCTGCTCCTGCGTGTCGTTTGCGCCGTCTCGAAGACAAAATCGCCACGCTGCCTTCGTCGGTACCACGGCTTCGCAGCGCAACGACGACGACGGCACGCAGCGTGATGGCAATCGCAGATGCGTTCCTTCTCCGTCTTCGTCTCCTTCGCGCTCTTCGCCTTCTGCGCGGTCAGCATCGTCGACGGCTGCGCGACCGCCGACCGCGGCGTCGAGGCGAGCGTCGGTGCGCACCCCACCATCACCACCGAGAAGCAGCTGGTGCCGACGGTCAACGTCTCGACCGCGAAGGGCTGGGCGCTGGGCGAGCAGCCGACGAGCGCAGAGGGCACGACGGTGAACGCGTTCGCGAGCGGGCTCGAGCACCCGCGTTGGTTGTACGTTTTGCCGAACGGTGATGTGCTCGTCGCAGAGACCAACGGACCCAAGCGTCCTGACGATGAAAAAGGCATCAAGGGCAAGCTGTTCGGGCTCTTTCAGGCCAAGGCCGGTGGTGCGGCGCCGTCGGCCAACCGCATCACGCTCTTGCGCGATGTCGACGGTGATGGCGTCGCCGACGTGCGCACCGCGTTTCTCACCGGCCTGCAGTCGCCCTTCGGCATGGCCCTGGTCGGCGACCGCTTCTTCGTCGCTAACAGCGATTCGTTGGTGTCCGTTTCGTACAAAAAAGGTCAGACCGAGATCACAGAAAAACCGGCGGAGGTAACGACCCTGCCGGGCGGACCGCGCAACCACCACTGGACGAAGTCCTTGATCGCCAGCAAAGACGGCAAGACCTTGTTCGTCGGCGTCGGCAGCAACAGCAACGCCGCCGAAAACGGCATCACCGCCGAATTCGAACGCGCGGCCGTCTGGGCCGTCGACGTCGACAGCGGCGCGCACCGCCTCTTCGCCACCGGGCTGCGCAACCCCGTGGGCATGGCCTTCGAGCCGGTCACCGGGTTGTTGTGGGTCGCCGTCAACGAGCGCGACGAGATCGGCGACGTGCCCGACTACATGACGTCGCTGCGCGACGGCGACTTCTTCGGATTTCCGTGGAGCTACTGGGGCGACCACGTCGACGACCGCGTCAAGCCGTCACGGCCCGACCTCGTGGCCAGGGCCCGCCGCCCCGACTACGCGCTCGGCGCGCACACAGCGTCGCTGGGGCTGGCGTCGTCGACGGGCACGACGCTCGGACGGCGCTTCGCCCACGGCATGTTCATCGGCCAGCACGGCTCGTGGAACCGCGAACCGCGCAGCGGCTACAAGGTCGTCTTCGTCGAATTCGACGACGCCGGCGCCCCCGTGGGCGCCCCCGTCGACGTCGTCGGCGGCTTTGTCGACAAAGACGGCAACACCGCCGGCCTCACCCCTCTTCAATTCACATCGAAGTTGCGATGTGCACGCGTTGGTGTCGTCGGACCCGCATCGTCCTTCAGACGCGTGCTTGGCTTGCCGTGTCCGACGACCACCAAGAGAGCTCCAAGCGTGACCGTGAAACAGCACGCCGCGAAGAAGCACACGACGACGATGGTCGCGATCAGGCGCCTGAGGCGCGCCCCGTCGACGCCGCGGTCAGCCACCGAGCTGGCTAGTCGATCACTTCAAAAATCTGCAGCGACGGCAGTGAGCCCTCGACATGAAGGACGGCGCCACTCAGCCCGCCCAGGCGCGCATAGAGCTCCGCCGAAGCGCGGGTGAGGTCAACGGACCAACCCCGACCGATGAACAAGTGCTTGGCTGGGGGGGCGTCGTCGAGCAGCTGAAAGGTCACCTCGCCCTCCTCGCGATGGACGAAGAGCGTGCCGTTTCTTTCGTCATAGATGAGGCGGTCACCGGGGGCTGCTCGGGCTTCGACACCGTCGACGCAAATTTGTCGGAACGGGAACATGTTCACCTCCTCCTTTCCTACGGAGGATCGGTCGATTCGCGACAGGCCGGATCCGTTTTCTCCCGAATGCGGGTCGGGCCCGTATCCACGTGAGCGCATGTTGTCGCGCCAGACCCTTTCGGCGTTTTCACGCGGGGAACGAGAAGCGTTCGTCGACGTCTTTCGCGCCCATGGGGGCACCGTCCGCCATGTCGTCGGTACGTTCTGGACCGGTGCCTTTGATCGCGAGGAAGCCATGCAGGAGGTTTGGCTTCACATCTGGAAGAACCGCGCGTCCGTCGACCCCGATCGCTTTGCCGAGGTTGGCGGGTGGATCGCGACCATCGCGAGAAGGCGTTGCATCGATTTGCTGCGCGGCCGGCGGTCGCCGCGGAACACGGACGACATCGACGATGACGACCTCCATCAAATCGCCGCGCCTGCTGTGCAGGACACCATCGAGCAGCATCAGATCACTGCCGCTGTCGCAAGTTTCGTCGGCACCTTGAAGCCCGCCTGGCAGGCCTTCTTCCACCTGTGCTTCGTGCAAGGCGCCTCCTACGACGAGATCGGCTCTCAGCTCGGCGTCGGCAAGCTGCGCTGCAGGTACATGAAGAAGGTGTTGGCGGGCCGGGCCCGTGCACACCCCGAGCTGATGGCATCGTTGGCTCGTCTTCCCGGAGGCGCCCATGCATCCTGAACGCGCCATCGTGCGGTACGTCGTCGAGGGTCTTCCGGTCTCTGCAGAGCGCCGGCTGCGCGCCCACCTGCGAGACTGCGAACGGTGTCGCGCTCGCTATGACGCGGAACGCAGACTGTTCGCCGCGCTCTCCGGCAAGCCCGATGAGGCAGGTGATGAGCGCGCCTTCGAGATGCGCCTGCTCGCCGAGATCTTTCCGCCTGTTCAGCCCGCCGCCTCTTCCTCCTGGCACGAGATGCTCGCATCGTTGTTGTGGGCCCCGCGCCCTGCTCTCGCTGCAGGCGTGCTGGCGGTCGTGGCCCTTGCTGTGCTCATCACCGCCGTTGTTCCCGGTCGACCCAGCGCCTCCGGCATCGCCGGAACTGTGGTGCGCGCCGCGGGCGCCAAGAGCTCGGAGCAAGTTCTCGACGTCGGAGCGAAGGTGCGGCCTCTCGATGTCGTGCGCGTCGAGCACGGCGGCATGCTCGAGCTCTCTCTTGAGCGCGGTGGCTTGTTGCGTGTCTTTCCCGATACGACGCTGGTGCTCGGGCGCCGCGGGGAGAGCGTGGTGCTCGATCACGGCAAGGTCTGGTGCCTGCCTGACGCGAATCGCGGCTCCTTCGAGGTCACGACGGCGACGGCGACCGCCCGCGTCCTCGGCACCTCGTTCATCGTCGCCGCTGACGACGACGCGACCGACGTCCGCGTGGTCAGCGGCGTCGTTGAGGTCCAAGACGCCGAAGAGCGTGGCCGGGTCGTCGTTCGCCGCGAACAGAGCACGCGCGTCCTCAAGGGACAGGGCCCGACGGCGGCCAGTCGCAGCAGCGTCGACGACATCGGTGAGTGGCAACGGTTTTGGGACGCTCTCGTCAAGAGCCTGAAGAGCGGCTTCGACTCCATTGAACGCGAGCTCAAGCGGGGACCACGATGATCCACTTCGCAGCAACTCCTTCACCGACGTCGATGCTGCGAACCTGGAGCGTCGTGCTCTGCTCGGTTGCGCTGACGGGATGCGCCAGCCTCGGCATGGCGCCGGCGGGCACCACCGCGGAAGTGCCGCTCGCGGTCGAGGTCCATGTCGGGGGCTTGCGCGCCGACGAGCAGGCTGCGCTCAAGGACACGCTCTGCACCCTTCGAGGCGTGGAGACCTGCGACTTCAAAAAAGAGGCGCGCGAGGCCGTCTACACGCTGCACTACCGGGGGTCGTTGCACGTCCTGCAGAGAGAGATTGCTGCCATCCCCCACCCCGGTCTCACCGCGCAGGACGTCAAGCCACCCTGCGTTTTCAGGGCTTCGACAACCAGCCGCCGACGTTGACCATCTTGAGCCCAAAGGCCGGGACGGTGATGACGCCAGAGGTGCAGGTCGCCGTTGAAGCGCCAGACAAAGACGTCGCGCGCGTCGAGGTCGGTGGTCGTCCGGCGTCGCTGCAACGCCCGGGGCTCTACGCGGCACGTCTGACGCTTGCCGAGGGCAACAACGTCGTCACGGTCACCGCCACCGATGACGCTGGCAATCAAGCCTCGGCGGACGTCAACGTCGTGCTGGACACCCGGCCGCCCGACATGACCGCCAGCGTGAAGGTCGTCGTCGAGGGGCAAGTCGAGCGCGGCAGCACCGTCTTCGTCGACGGCCAGGCGGTGCCTGTCAGCCTGCTCGGCACCTGGCGGATCGAGCTCGTCGTCAAGAAGGGCCAGCGGACAGTCGAGATCGTCGCCATCGACGAAAATGGCAACAAGCGGGTCGAGCAACGTCCCATCGGGATCGAGTGATGAACGAGGCCAGCTCTCAGACGCAGATGCTCGGCTCGGTGGGCCCTTCGCTGCCCAGCAGCATCGGCGGCTACCGCGTCGTGCGCCTGCTCGGCGAAGGCGGCATGGGCACCGTCTACGAATGCCACGACGGCGGCCTCGACCGGCTTGTCGCCCTCAAGGTGCTCAAGCGTGACCTGAGTGGCGACGCGGCGATGAAGAGCCGCTTCTTGCGCGAGGCGCAGGCGATGGCGAAGGTGAGTTCGCCGCACGTCGTCACTGTGCACGCCGTCGGAGAAGACGCTGGCGCGCCCTTCATCGTGATGGAGAAGCTCGAAGGTGAAGACCTGTCGGAGCGACTCCGCGCGCGAGGCCCGCTCGCGCCCACTGAGGTGCTCGCGGTGCTGAAGGACACCGTCGCCGGCCTCGACGCCGCCGCTCGCCGCGGTCTCGTCCACAGGGATGTGAAACCGGCGAACCTGTTCATGGTTCTCGGTCGCACGAAGGTCACCGACTTTGGTCTGGCCCGCCCGGTCGATGGCTCAGCGAGCGTGACCCAGGCGGGTCTCATCGTGGGAACCCCCTGGTACATGGCGCCCGAGCTCAGCCGGGGAGGCACAGCGAGCATCTCATCGGACATCTACGCCCTTGGCGTCACCGCATTCGAGCTGCTCACGGCTCGACCGCCGTTCCAAGGCGACGCGCCGGTGGCGGCCCTCGCCGCGCACCTCATCGAGCCGGTGCCTCGCATCCTCAACGACTGCCCGAGCGCTGGCGCCGCGTTTTGCGCCGTCATCGAGCGCATGCTGGCGAAATCGCCGACGCAGCGCTTCTCCTCATGGGAGGAGGTCGATGCTGCGTTGCGTGCCCTGCCCCCGCTTCCCACGGTCTCAAGCACGGCGCCGGCTACGGCGACGAACACGACGATGCCTTCGCCGCCGCCGACGTCACCCGCGACGCCGGCCGCGCCGACCGCCGTTCCGACCACCGTGCCGAGGACGTCGGTGCCCGGGTTGGGCGCCCCTTTTGGTGGTGGCGCCGTGAAGACCGAGACGCTGACCGTCATGTTCACCGACATCGCCGGCTACACGCTGCGCACGGGCCAGCAGAGCCGCGAAGAAGCCGCTCGCTGGCTCTCGCTCCACGATGGCCTCTTGCTCCCTGTCGTGCGCGCCTTTGCGGGGACGTTGGTGAAGACGATCGGTGACGCGCTGCTGGTGACGTTCCGTTCTCCAACCGACGCCGTGCTGTGCGGCATGGCGATTCAGGATCGTCTCTTCCAGCACAACCAGGCAGCGTCGGAGGCGGACCGCATCGAGGTGCGTGTGGCGATCTCAGCTGGCGAGGTGCGGCTGCAGCGCGGCGACATTTTTGGTGAGCCCGTCAACCTCGCGGCCCGGCTCGAAGGGCTGGGCGAGCGCGGCGAAGTGCTCTTCACCGACGCCGTCCACGCGACGATGAACGCTGCTGAAATTCCAGTCGAGCCGCGGGGGACGCACACCTTCAAGGGCATCTCACGTCCCGTTGGTGTCTATGCCGCGCTGCCGAGCACAACGCCGGGTGCGCTGCCCTTTGGTGGCCATGCGCTTGCCAGGGTCGGCGCTGGCGGCTTCGTCGAGCGCGCACGCGGACAGGCATCGACGCTGGCAGCCACCGCGTCCGGCCAGCTGTCCCGCGTCGTCGCCATGGCCGGCCCACGCGGACTTGAGTTGCTGGCTGCCGCGCGCAAGGTGCCGCCGCGCATCACCTTGGGCGTGGCAGCCGCGCTTTGCCTCGGGCTCGTTGTCGTGACCGTCGCAAGCCGTGACAGCGAGGTCGATCTTCTGCTGCGAGCGCTCAACAGCGAGAACGTTGGAGCAGCTCGCAGCAAGCTGTCGGTCCTTGCCGCCAAGGACAGCGACGTCGTCGATGATCTTGTTGACCTCGCCAGCTCTGGCGCCTGGTGGGAACGCCACCACGCCTTGACGATCCTTGAAGACATCAAGTCCGGCGACGAGGTCGACCGCGAAGCGTTCGCATTGCAGGACCTCGAGGAGGGAGACAACTGCCCGCGTCGTCGCATGGGCCTCCTGCTCTTGAAGCGGTTCGGGACGAGCGAGCGCGCGCTCGAAGCCATCGATGCGGCTTCGGCCACGTCTTTGGAGAACGCCTGCATGTTCTTCGACATCGGCAGCGCCCAACAGGCAGTTCGCGCGCGCATGAAGAATCCGTAAGTCCCTCGGCGGCCGTGGCTGCCGCGCGTCAGTGCTGCTTCGCCTGCTCGTCGTGACAGCACAGGTCGATGACCACCGTCGACGCGAGGATCAAGATCGCGTCTTGTTCATCTTCGATCTCGACGCCGTAGCTGTCGCGGATGCTGAACCACGACTTCGACACGCGGGCGACCTTTCGGCCGCCGCGCGAGAACGTGTACTCGTGCTCAGTGAACGAGCCCTGCGCCTCGAGGTCGTCGGGCCCCGGCACGTCGACGGTGAAGCTGCAGCGAAAGAACGTGAAGAAGTCTTTGCTGACGGTGGCGACGTGCTTGCCGCCCCGCGTGATCTCGTAGGTGGGCTTGAGCGCGATGAGCTTCTGCTCGATCTTCGCGAGCTCTTTGCCGCTCTTGTCGATGAAGGCGAGCTTGTTGCCGATCGAAAAGACCTTGCCGTCGACGGTGGCGACGTGGTTGCCGTTGTCGTCGACGATGCTGAAGTCGTCGCCGAACGAGAAGAGCTTCTGTTTCATCTGGTAGCGCATGGCCTGCACCCTAAGCCGGCCAGCGCCGCCGACAACGCAGTCGCGTGATCAGGGCACGACGCCGACGGCGGCACCAACGGCTGCAAACGCGACGAGCAGGTTGGCGTCGGTCTCGGCGCCGAGGTCTATGATGGCCTGCGGCGAGATGTCGAGGATGCGGCGCGTGCTGGTGTTCGGACCCCAGTCGACCGGACGCAGCACGACCTTCTTGCCGTTGGCCGGGTTGACGACGAGGATGCGCGCGCCGCGCCAGAAGCTCACGCCGTGCGGCGTGTAGTCCCAGCGCATGGCGATGAAATAGAAGTCGTCGGGACGCGTGGCGATCGTGCTGGCGCTGGCGTTGAGCGGTGCGTTCAACGAGCGCAGGCGCTCGCCGGTGACCGAGCCCGTCTCCGTCGACGACACGCCGGTGTCGTTGGGTCCGCCGAAGTGGCTGACGCGGCCTCTGACGTAGTCATGGCCTTCGTGTTGGAAGAGCGAGCCGTAGGGCTCGGTGGCCACGCCGAGCGCGTTTCTCAGGGTGTCGTTGGCGAGCCCCGAGCGCGGGATCGACGCGGTGCCGCGGTCGACGCCGTCGTAGAGGTCGCCGCTGACGGGTTCTTCTTCTTCTGCTGCTTCGCCTTCGCCGCCGTCGCCGCCGGACGTCGCCGTGCACGACGCGTAGGCGCCGGAGATGAAGCCCGCGAGCGCGTTCTTGCGGACGCCGTACCAGGTGCTGGTGCCGCTGACGTTCTGTCCGCTGACGACGCTGGTGACGTCGAGAACGTCGCCGGCGCTGACGGTGCCGCGCGGCGACTGCGAGGTCGACGCGGTCGGCCGCACGTTGAGGGTGTCAGCGCCCACGACCGTGACCTGCGTGCAGCTGGCGCCGTTGTCGACCGGCGGAGGCGGAGGAGCCGGCGGCGGCGTCGTCGTCGAAGTTGCGCTTCTCACAATCTCATTGACGCGCGCCTGCAGAGCATCACCCGGACAAGAAGTCTCGCCCTGTTCGCGGTGGGTCTTCACGCGCGTGCGGTCGAGGGTGATGCCGTAGGCGTCGTGCAGCGCCGTCAGCAGCCGCGACGCCGCGGTCTGCATCGCCTGCGGCGGCGTGGTCGTCTGAAAGTCGCCCATGAACGAGATGCCGACGTTGCCGGTGTTGGCGCCGCTGACGTGGGCGGCGACGTTGGTCTCGGGGCGTCCTTGCCAGATGCGGCCGTCGGACGAGATCAAGAAGTGGTAGCCGATGTCGCACCAGCCGCGGACGTCGATGTGGTAGGACTGAATTTGTCGCAGTCGAGCTTCAGCACTCAGGCTATCTTGATTCGGCGTCTCCGTGTGGTGAATGCTCACCTTCACGGGCGTGTGCGGATCGCTGCACGAGCGCGAGCGCGCGCCCCAGGCCGAGCGCGGGTTCACGAGGCTGCCGGTCAGCGGCTGTTCTTCTTCGGTGTCGCTGCCGACGACATCGCCGGCGGCTTCGGCGCCCCGCTCCGATGGGGGCAGGTCGAACGCGTCGACGGCGAGAAACGTCAGCTGGCTCTCGACCGGGGCGGCGAAGCGCAGCTGCAGGTGCGTCGCTCCCGTCGCGACGTCGACGAAGGCGTTGTGGGCGCCGTTTTCTTCGAAGACGACGTTCGACGGCATCCATGGGCCGAAGGTCGAGCCGCCGTCAGAAGAGACGCGGCCTTCGACGACGACGACGCCGACCGCGTCGAAGCGCAGGCCAATGCGAGAGAACGCGCCGTGCGCGGCGATGACGTGCGTCTCGTGAAAGCCGGCGTCTCCTTCGGCGAAGTTGTCGAGCAGGTTGTCGCCCTGGGCGACGAAGACGGGGGCGCTGTCGCCGACGTCGGCGACGTCGAGGGCGTTGACGCATCCCACCGCCAAGAGGGGCGCCAAGAGCGGGAGCGAGAGAGCCAGAGCCGCGAAGGATCGGGTGAGTCGCATGGGCAGCACCCTAAAGACCCCCACGATCCGCGCGCTCCCCTCGACGACGGAGACGCGCGACGGCGCATCGGTTGGATGACGGAGGCGTTCAACGGCGCTGCAGCGTCCAGAGCGCGCGCCCGAGCACGATGTGGCCGGCGAGCGCTGAGGCCACCAGCACCGTCGGCAGCCAGACGAAGGGGGCGTAGGCGACCCAGACGTTGAGCTCGCCGTCGCCGAAGAAGCGCACCATCGGCGAGGCCAACACAGCGACGACGACGACGTTCAGCAGCGTCGCGCTCGCGCCGACGAGCCACCCCAGCGCCCACGTCGGTGACGCGCCCCGCCGCAGGGCGACGGCGACGACGATGGCGCAGGCGCCGGCCGCGATGTCGAAGTTGCGTCCTTCGAAGCTCATCACCCGGGGCATCACCCCCTCGTTGGCGGCGGCGTGCATCACCAGCTCGAGCGGCAAGCGAAACGCCTGAAACGCCACCAGCCACCACAGCGGCAGACGCGACAGCGCCGCGCCGACGTCAGAGACGCTGACGACGACGGCGACGCCGACGGTGAGCAGCAGCACGATGACAAACGGCGGCGGCCGAGCGTCGAACTGCAGCAAGGCGCCGGAGACGCCGATGCCGGCGGTGGCGGCGAGCCAGACGGCCGCGGCGACGAGGGCGCGGGTGCGCCACGCGGCGCTGACGACGACGACGGCGGCGACGACGGCTGCGACGACGGCGAGGACGACGACGCAGAAGGCAGCGACGAGAGAGACGGATGCGGTGGGATGCATGGGGGCAACCTCCACCGCGCAGCGTCTCACCGATCGGTGGGGCGGGCCCCGCGTCGGCGCGCCGCGCGGCGTCTTGCCCGCGACGCAGATGCACAACCCGGGTTGTGAATCACTCGCCCTTGTACTGGATCGTGATCGGGTAGGCGCCGTCGGTGCCGTCGTCGGCGCGTTGGTTGTCAGCGCTCGTCGTCACCCTGATCTCTGCGGCCACCGTCGCCGTCGACGTTGGCGTGATGCCGACGAGGATCGTCGTTTCGTCGTTCGTCGGTGTCTCGAGCACCGCGACTTCGGTCTCGTGATCTGGAGCGACGGCGACGACCTCGGCGACGACGACGCCGAACCCGCTCTCGCTGACCATCTCGATCGCCACTGTCGACTGCGCCCCGATCGGCAGCGACACGACCGCGCCGACGCAGGGATCGCAGGCGTCACCCTCGCCGGGCCGGCAGGTCAACGGTCCACCGGCGTCGACGTCGAGAAAAAACTTGATCGTTTGCGCGATCGGGCCGAGCGACTCCGCCTGCAGCTGCTCGCCACCCTCGGTCACGCTGCAAGGTCCGAACGACTGCGGCCGCGGCGTGCACGCGGCGACGACGGCAAGCGCGACCGCGGCGACGACGCGTCTCATTCGTCGACGCCAACGTAGGTCAGCGTCACGCCGTATCCGCGCGGGCCGTTGAAGCCTTCGTTCCGGGCGTCGGTGCGGATCGTCAACGTCACCGAGACCGGCGTCGTCGCTTGCGGCGTGATGCCGACGAAGACTTCGCCGGCTTCGTTCGCCTCGATCGCCGAGACGAGCGGCTCGAGCACGACGACCTCGCCGGCGGGTGCGTTGGCGCCGACGTCGACGCCCACAATGCCGAGCTCGAGCGTGCCGGTGTTTTGCGCTTCGACGGCGACGGTGGTTTGCACGCCCACCGGCAGTGAGAACGCGTCGCCGACGCATGCCGCGCACTCGGTGCCGGGCCCGGGCACGCACTGCAGCGGACCGCCGACGTCGGCATCAAGAAAGTAGGCAACCGTCGTCGACAACTTTGACAGCTCTTGGGTCAGCTGCGTCTCGCCGTCGTTGCTCACGCCGCAGTTGGGCACCGGTTGTCCCTGACGCGGCGGCGTGTCGACGCAGCCGACGGCAGAGCAGACGAAGAACGCGGAGCAGACGACG
>JANNAY010000153.1:0-5512 GCA_031384945.1 Deltaproteobacteria bacterium | reverse complement strand
ATCGAGGTGCGCAAGACGTTCGGCGACCGCGAGGTGCTCAAGGGCATGAACCTCGACGTCGCCCGCGGCTCGATTCTCGTCATCCTCGGCGGCTCGGGCATGGGCAAGTCGGTGCTGATGAAGCACATGATCGGCCTGCTGCAGCCCGACTCGGGGCAGATCGTCGTCGAGGGCGAAGACATCTCGCGCATGGGCGCCATGCAGCTCAAGCGCGTGCGCGCCAAGTTCGGCATGGTCTTTCAGAACGGCGCGCTCTTCGATTCGATGAGCAATTGGGACAACATTGCGTTTCCGCTGCGCGAGCACCGAAAAGACCTGAAAGGCGCCGCTCTCGACAAGAAAATCAGAGAGTTGTTCGACTTGTTTTCGCTGAACCCCGACATCGTCGGTCCGCGCTTTCCGTCTGAGATCTCGGGCGGTCAGAGAAAGCGCGTCGCCCTCGCCCGCGCCGTGGCGCTCGAGCCCAGCATCGTCCTCTACGACGAGCCGACGACGGGACTCGACCCGATCACCACCGATCAGGTCGACGAGATGATCCTCGACGCCAAGCGCCACCTCGGCGTCACCAGCATCGTCATCAGCCACGACATCGCCAGCGCCTTCAAGATCGCCGACCACATCATTTTCGTCTACGAAGGCGAGATTGTGGCCGAAGGATTAAAGGCTGAAATGCTTGCTTCTCACCATTCATTTGTCAGGCAATTCTTTGCCACTTGGCGTGAAAAGAACAATTAGGCCCGCGGTCACAACTCAGTCCAAACCAGAGGAAACCCACCACCATGAGCAACGCGCCCGCACCGCCCGCCGGCTTCGCCCTGCCTGACTTCAGCGCACCCCTCGACGTCGACAAGTACGTCGAGGCCTGCCCGCCCGACGTCATGACTCGGGGCATGTTCTTTCAAGACATCGCGAACGCGCTCGAGCAGCGCAAGCTGCCGGTGAACACGACGAAGAAGTACGCGGCGTTTGGTCAGTACCCCGCGCGCGAGTTCATCAAGATCGCCGCTGACGCGGCCGGCAAGATCTTTCCTGGCGTGCCCGCGCGCGCTGGCCTCTGTCATCTTGGACGCTTGGCTTACCCAACGTTCAAAGAAACGATGATCGGCAAGGTCATGTACGGCGTGCTGTCGAACGACGTCGAGAAGATCATGAAGATCGCGCCGCGCGGATATCCCGCGGCGCTGTCATCGGCCAACGTCACCATCGTCACGATCGGCAAAGACCACTGCCACTTCAACCTGAAGGGCATGTTCACCTTCGTCGACAGCTACCAGCTCGGCGTCGTCGAAGGCGTGCCGATGTCCTGCGGCGCCATCCCGCGCATCTCGGCCAAGATCCTCGGACCGGCCGAGGCCGAGATCTTCGTCAGCTGGCACTACCCGAAATAGTCGCGTCAGCCCTGCACGCAGGCGTTGAATTCGGCGGCGTCGACGCAGGCGCCGTCTTCGGTCGACGCCTTCGTTCCGAAGAACTTGTCTTCGCCCACCTCGTCGCAGGTGCCCTTGGCGAGCAAGCAGTCTGAGAACGCATCGCTCTCGGTCTGACAGGCGGCGCGGCTGGCGACGCAGTCTTCGTCGGCGTCGCATTCGGCTTGGATGTCTTCGCAGGTCGCGACGGCGTCGCCGTCTGGCGTCTGACACTCTTGCGAGGCGATGCAGACCTGCGATCCTTCTCAGGCGCGGGAGCGCGCCGAAGAAGGAGTTGCCGAGCCCACACTTGATCCGTGGGCCCGACGTGTCGGACCGCACAACGAAGGCTCAGGCCTTTGCGGTTTCGGCGCCGAGCAGGCGATCGAGCATGCTGCGGTCGCCCTGCAGGGCTGTGCGCTGCATGTAGAAGCGCAGGCCGCGCTCGCCGCCGAGCTCTTCACCGCCGCCAGCGCGGCCGGGTCCGCCGTGGATGCACGAAGGCAGCACCATGCCGGGGGTGGTCGCTTGATCGGCGACTTTCTCGCTGCCGACGAGGATGCGACCTGTCCACGTCGCCGACTTCAGCAGCGCAGTGGCAAGAAAGTCTTTGTCGTCGGTGTAGATGCTGCAAACCAGAGTGCCTTCGCCGCGGGCGACGAGGTGGGCGGCTTCGCCAGCGCCGCCGCCGCCGGAGTACGGCAGCAACGTCGACACCGGTCCAAAGACCTCGTGGCTGTGCACAGCCTTTGCCTTGAGCGGCTCGGGGTGGCGCAGCAGCACCGGCTTCAAGAAGTAGCCCTTCGCCTGACCGCTCTCGAGCGAGCCGTGCACGATCGCAGCACCGTCTTGCTGCAAGAGACCGATGCCGCGGTGCGCGTCTTTCAGCTGCTGCTCGGTCGCCAGCGGGCCCATGTCGACGCCCTCTTCGACGGGGTCGCCGATGCGCACGGCCGAGAGCTTCTCAATCAACGCTTCTTGCAAGGCGTCGATGGTCGAGACCGGCGCGATGATGCGGCGGGTGGCCGTGCACTTCTGCCCGGTCTTCTGCGTCATCTCGGTGATCACGTGGCGCACGAACATGTGCCAGGTGTCAGAGCCCACGACGACGTCGTCGCCGAGGACGACGGAGTTGAGGCTGTCGGCTTCGATGTTGATGCGCGTGCTGCGCTCGACGACCGAGCGCGAGCGGCGCAGCTTGGCGCCGGTGTCGGCGCTGCCGGTAAAGGCAATGACGTCTTCAGGCAGCAAGTGATCGCAGAGGTCGCCGACCGAGCCGCAGACGAGCTGCAACACGCCGCGCGGCAGGTCGGCCTTTTCGACGAGCTTCTGCACCAGCAGATACGCCGTCAGCGCCGTCGACGTCGCCGGCTTCGTGATCACCGGAACGCCCGCGAGGATGGCCGTGGCGGCTTTTTCGGCGAGGCCCCAAGCGGGAAAGTTGAACGCGTTGATGTGCAGCGCGACGCCCGTGCGCGAGGTCCACAGGTGGTAGCCGCAAAAACGCGGCGCCCGCGTCAGCGGCTCGCCCGCACCCTCGACGAGAAAGGTCTTGTCGCCGTGCCTGGCGCCGAGCTCGCTGCCGAGCTTCGCGTAGTAGGCGAGGGTGCCGATGGCGCCGTCGACGTCGAATTTGGCGTCGCCGCGGGTGGCGCCGTTGTTCTTCTGGCTGGCGTCGACGAGCTCTTCGCGGGCCTCGTGCAACACGTTGCTCATGCGCTTCAAGAGCGCGCCGCGCTCGGCGAAGGTCATCGTCTTCAACGCCGGTCCACCGACGTCGCGGGCGAAGGCGAGCGACGCCTGCAGCTCGTGACCCTGCGTGAGGACTTCGGCGACGACGTCACCGTTGGCGGGGTTGACGAGCGTGGCCTTGCCGCTGGTGCCTTCGCGCCATTCGCCGCACAGGTAGCTCTTCAGCGTGATCATCGATCGCTCCAGGGTGTGAATGTCGACGTCGGTCTGCCCTCTGCGGCGACCGCTGACAACAGACTCAGAAGAGCTCTACATCGGGCAGCAAGACGCCATCGTCGTCGTTGTCGACGTTGCCGAGCCGCGGCGACACCCTGCGTGCGACCAAGCCGAGCAGGGCGCCTGGCACGGCGAATGCGCCGAAGTCGACGTCGTCGTAGCCCAGCCAGCGCTCGTGATCAGCGGGCTTGATGATCAGCGGCATGCGGTCGTGAAACGGCGCGACGACGTCGTTGGGCGGCGTCGTGACGATGGCAAACGTCGACCCCGACCACAGGCCGCCGAAACAGACGACGCGGTCATCGTCGTAGGAGAACAAGAAGGGCGTCTTGTGCTTGCCGCTGCCGCGCCACTCGTAGAAGCCGTTGGTGGGCACGAGGCAGCGGTGGGTGCGCAAGAGGTCACGAAACGCTGGTTTCTCGTCGAGGGTCTCGATGCGCGCGTTGATGACGCCTGCCTCCAACGCCGATCCTTCTTTGGCCCATGTCGGCACGAGGCCCCACCGCAGCAGGCGCAAGTGACGTCGTCCGTCGGCTTCGCGCCGCACGACGGGCAGCGTCTGCGTCGGCGCAGCGTTGTAGCGAAGCTTGAGCGGCCACTGCTGGTCGGCGGGCCGGTCTTCAAAGCCCGCGTGCAGCAGGTCTTGCAGGCTCGGCGCCTTGGTTGTCAGCCGGTAGCGACCACACATCGCTGCAGCTTAACGACGTCGTCAGCAGGTCGTCAGCCGGGCCGGGTCGCGGCCGACCAGCGCCGAACGGACGCGGCGCCGCAACGCTGCGGTGATTCAGGCCGCGCTTGCGCACAAGGTAGGTGTAAAGATTTGGGGAGGGTCGCCGTCACGAACCGACTTCTCAGCATGACCCGTTCGAGCGTCTTGCTGCGTAGACGTTCGCGGTTCTGGTTTTGGAGATGCCCATGCCCCTCGACACCCTGATCGAAGCCCTGTGCGCCAGCGGCGACAGCGAAGTGGTGCAGCCCAAGAAGCGCAGCTGCCTCGACGCGCGCGCGATCACCCGGGCGGTGAAGGCGGCGCTGTCGTTGGCGTCGGGCTCGTCGGCGCACGCGCCCACGTCGCCGAGTTCCACGTTGTCGGCGTCAGGGTCCCCGTCGGCGCGATGCCAGAAACTCCGCAATTGACGACGACGGCCGCGCGGCGAAACCAGAACGACAGCGCCGGTAGCTCTTCGCGAAAGCGCTGCTGCACGATGGCGAGCTTCGCTGTGCGGTCGCCTTCGTCGAGGGTGTTGTCGACGTCGATCAACAGCTTTGTGACCTCGTCGTTCTTCCATCCCGGCAGGTTCTGACCGGTGAAGCCGTTCGCGGCATCGGGTATGCGATCGGCGCGCCAGAGGTTCGTCGCCATCGAGCTCTCGTCGACGGTCCACGCGTAGAACGACAGCTGCTTGAGCTTTCGCTTCTTGGCGTTCTCGCCAAAGAAGACCTTGAACGGCTTCAAGTCGAGGGCGACGTCGACGCCGACGGCGGCCCACATCGCTTGCATCGCCTGCAGCACGCGCTCGGTGTCTTTTTGCCCCGACGCGGCAGCGAGCTCGAGGTGCATGCGCACCCCGCCCGGCGCAGGACGCGGAAAGCCAGCCTCGTCGAGCAGCCTCTCTGCGCCAGCAGGATCGAACGCGATGGCCGCCACCGCCGCGTGCGCCCAGTGCGACGGCGGAAAGAATGAGTCGTCGACATCGACGCTGCCTGTGCCGGCGACGTCTGCGAGGGCATTGCGGTCGACGGCGCGGGCGAGGGCTTCTCTGACTTTGACGTCGTCGAGTACGGCGTCGTCGAGACGAAAATCCAGGTGGATCCACGTCGATCCAGGCGCGCTCAAAACCCGCAGCTGCGGCTGGCCGTCCGCGACGCGGGCGGCTTCGACGGGAGCGAGGCCGCCGGCGGCGAGGGTGGCGTCGACGTCGCCGGCGAGCAGCGCGCTCGCCAACGCGTCGGTCGAGGGGACGATTTTCACGACGACGGCGTCGAGCTGGGCCAGCGGTTGGTGGCGCGGGTTGCGATCGAAGCGGAGAAACGCGCCGGGCTGCCACTCGACCAGGGCGAAGGGACCGTTGCCCACCGGACGACGACAGAAGCCATTCTTGTCGATGTCGCGCACGCTGCCGTCGGTGTTCAGCACG
>JANNAY010000093.1:0-2937 GCA_031384945.1 Deltaproteobacteria bacterium | reverse complement strand
TGTATGGCGCGCAGCAGATGAACGATCGCCAGCACTTTCGTGCCCGCGACGAGAACATCTACACGAAGGTCAAGAAGCGCATGAGCGCTTGGCTCGAGGACGTCCTCTGAGTCTTTGACGCCTCGGTGACTGCGGTGGGGGCCGCGGTCGTCTGCACGTCATCGCACCGCTTCGATTCTTCATTTCAACAACTTCAACACTTCAGGACACAAGAACATGATCGAGTTTGAGGACAACGAGAGCAGCAAAGGCCCCCGCATCAAGGTCGTCGGCGTCGGCGGCGGCGGCGGCAACGCCATCAACAACATGATCGACCGCGGCATCGCCGGGGTTGAGTTTCTCGTCGCCAACACCGACGTACAGGCCCTCGACCAGAACAAGGCGCCCGCGCGCCTGCAGCTGGGCAAGGGATCGACCAAGGGCCTCGGCGCTGGCGCCAAGCCAGACGTCGGTGCAGGTGCTGCCAAAGAATCCATCGACCGCATCGAAGAGCTGCTCAGCGGCGCCGACATGGTCTTCGTCGCCGCCGGCATGGGCGGCGGCACCGGCACGGGTGCTGCGCCGATCATCGCCGATGTCGCTCGTCGTCAGGGCGCGCTGACCGTCGGTGTCGTCACCAAGCCCTTCGCCTTTGAAGGTGCCCGTCGCCGCAAGCAGGGCGAGCGCGGCATCGAGGCGCTGAAGCAGGCCGTCGACACGCTGATCATCGTTCCCAACGATCGCCTGCTGTCGATGTGCAGCAAAGACACATCGATGCTCGACGCGTTCAAGATGGCCGACCAGGTGTTGTTCAACGCCGTGAAGGGCATCAGCGACATCATCACGCAGCAAGGTGTCATCAACGTCGACTTCGCCGACGCCGTCTCCGTCATGTCCGCTCAGGGCCTGGCGTTGATGGGCATCGGCCGCGGCAGCGGTGAGAAGCGCGCGCTCGACGCCGTGCAAGCCGCCATCTCGTCGCCGTTGCTCGAAGAAGTGAGCATCGACGGCGCCACGGGCATTCTCGTGAACGTCACCGGTGGACCGAGTTTGACGCTTCATGAAGTGAACGAAGCGATCGCCCTCATCGAAGACGCCGCCCACGAAGACGCCAACATCATCTTCGGCTACGTCGTCGACGAAACCATGGGCGACGACGTCGCCATCACCGTCATCGCCACCGGCTTCGAACGCGGCCGCCGCGACGTCGAGATCAACAACACCATCGCCGCCGACAACCAGCACCAGGGACCGCAGGCGGCCCAACAACGCGTCGATCAAGATGTGCCCACGTACATCCGCAACGGATGGAAGCAGGGCAAGCAGCTGTCGCCGCAAGCCGAGCTGCCCATCGCTGCGTCGGTGTCACAGGCAGCAGCTGCGCAGGCTGCACAGGCTGCACAGGCTGCACATGCTGCGGCTGCACAGGCTGCAGCCGCACAGGCTGCGATCGTCGCCGCAGCTGTCCCGGTCGTCGCTGCGCCGGTGCTCGCACAGGCGCCGGTGTTTGATGCTCCTCTGGTCGCCGCGCCCATCGCCGAGGGCAGCGGACCCGTCGCCAAGAAGAACCTGATCTCGATGCTGCCGCCAGTTGACGAAGAGGTCGTCGTTGCAGTCGCGCCGAGCAACAAAGCCCAACAGGGTGCCCGTGGCTCGCACGTTCACCGTCAGGCTGCGCTGGCGATGAACACCAGCGGACTCGGTGAAGACGACGAGTACGACATCCCCGCCTTTTTGCGCCGCAACGCCGAATAGCCCGGCGGTCGTTGTCTCGACGAGTGACGAGGGCTCCAGCGATGGGGCCCTCGTCCATTTTTCGGCATGCGCGGCGTCGGCTGGTTGTCTCGTCGTGCGCCTCGGTCCACCGCTGTAGCTGCTTCAATAAGCAGGACGGGCCGGGTCTCTGGGCATGTCGACGAATTCGGCGCGGGCTTCGCCGACGACGAAGAGGCTGCCGGTGACGACGACGACGCCGCCATCGACGGCGGCGCGGGCGGCGGCTGTGTCGAGGGCCGCGGCGACGCCTTCGACGACGTCGACCACAGCGTGTCTGCTGGCCATCGGCGCCAGCTCTTTGGCCGGCAACGCCCGCGGCTGTGCTGCGCGCGTGACGATGATGTCGGCGGCGCCGCGGGCGACGACGTCGATGAACGCGCGCGGATCGTGTCCCCGGCTCATGCCCAGCACCAGGTGGCGCGGGCGGCCGCGCAGCGCGTCGTCGTCGTCGAGGGCGGCCCGCAAGGCGACGGCGCTGTCGTGGTTGTGGGCGCCGTCGAGAATGAAGTCATCGAAGCGCTCGTAGCGCCCTGGCCACGAGACGTCGGCGAGGCCGCGCGCAACGACGTCGTCGGATACATCGACGACGCTGCGGGCGAGGGCACGCGCGAGGCTGGCGTTCTCTCTCTGGTGCGCGCCGAACAACGCCGGCTGCAGAGACGCGTCGACGTCGACGACGACGAGGTCGACGCCGACGTGAGCGGCGCGACGGTTCAACGCTTTCATCGCTTCTTCGACTTGCGAAACGGTGAAGGCGGGCGCGCCGGGCTTGAAGATGCCAGCCTTTTCAGTGGCGATCTGGGTCAGCGTGTCGCCGAGAAATTCTTGGTGGTCGAGGCCGAGGCGCGTGATGCCGGTGGCCGTGGGCACGACGACGTTGGTGGCATCGAGCCTGCCGCCGAGGCCGACTTCGACGACGGCGACATCGACGCAGGCGTCGTGAAACGCGCAAAACGCCATCGCCACCATGCGCTCAAAGAACGAGGGCACGTCGAGCGCAGGGTCGAGGCGCAGCGCCGCGGCGTGGACGCGGGCTTCGAGGTCGGCGAAGACGTCTTCGTCGACGACGGCGCCGTCGACGACCACGCGCTCGCGCGCCGACAACAAATGCGGGCTGGTGGTGAGCCCCACCTTCAACCCCGCGGCCCGCAGGATCGACGCCGTCATCGCCGCGGTGCTGCC
>JANNAY010000064.1:0-2014 GCA_031384945.1 Deltaproteobacteria bacterium | reverse complement strand
GACGATGACGCTGCGCTCGCTCTGCTCTGCGCTCGTGCTGGCCGCGATCGTGTCGTGGGGTTCGAGGGCGGCGAGTGCAAAGGCGATGAGAGCGGGAGCGGTGAGCACGGCGGCCTCCTGGGACCTGCGGGGTACGCGTCAGCTCAACGCAAGGCCCAGGCCACGACGACGACAGCGTCACGCCGTGATCGCGGTCGCCGGTCGCCGCGCTCGGGCGCCCAATTCGACACAACCGACACAGCGCTTCTGTCGTACGTCCTTCAAGAGCCTTGTCGTCGGCTACGCTGCCGCCGCGATGAACAAGCGTGTCGGTCCCGAGGCCACCGCGCGTCCACCAGGGACGCAGGCGCGTGAGCGTTCGGATCGCCACCGCGTCAGCGGCGCCGTCACTGGCAAGGTCTTGCTCGTCGACGCTGACTCCGGCGCCGCCTCACACGCCGCCGACGTCCTCGCCCACGATGGCCACGACGTCGACATCGCCGTCGACCGCAAATCCGCCGTCAAATTCGACGTCGTCGTCGTCGACCCCGGCGCCGAAGAAGCCGCCGCCGTCGTCGAAGAACTCAGACCCGCCGGCGCCGCTGACCGCCCCGAGGTCATTGTCATCAGCGGCCTCCACGACGTCGATGCGGCCGTCGCGGCGCTGCACCGCGGCGCCTCTGATTGGCTCGTGAAGCCGGTCGCCGATGCGCGCTTGCGGCTCGCGATCAACCGGGCGCTCGAGCGGCGCCGGTTGCTGTCTGAGAACGAGCGGTTGCGCCGCGATCTGGCGTTGTTCGCCGCCGCGCAGCGCCTGCTCGAGACCCTCGATCGCGATCAGCTCGCATCGACGGGCGCTGACGCCTTGTGCTCCGTGTCGGGCGCCGCCGCCGCGATGGTCTGGTCAGACGACGTCGCCGCGTGGCGTGGGCTCACCGCCGACGAGGCCACGGGGTTGCGCGCGCGGGCGGCGCCGCTGGGCTTTGTCGAGACGCAGAGCGGCGCGCAGATCGGGCTGCCGCGCTTTCAACAGGCGCTGCTGCTCGACGTCGGCGATGGCGTCACCGTCGGCGTCTTGTTCGAGCTGCCTGCCAGCCGCGCCGACGAAGAAGGCCTGCTGTTTCTGGCCCGCCAGCTCGGCACGGCCTTCAAGAACGGCCAGCGCTACAAAGACGCCGCCGATCAGGCGCTGCGCGACCCGTTGACGGGGTTGTGGAACGCGGCGGCCTTCTCGCAAGCGACGGCGCGGCTGCTCGAAGAGACCGCTGGACCCTTCTCGCTCTTGTTCATCGACGTCGACCACTTCAAGCAAGTGAACGACAAGCACGGACACCTGATCGGTTCGCGTGTGCTCGTCGAGATCGCCCGCGCGGTCGAAGACACCCTCAGAGAGGGCGATGTCGTTTCGCGCTACGGGGGCGACGAATTGACTGCGCTCTTGCCCGCCGTCGACATCGACGTCGCCGTCAAGGTCGCTGAACGCGTCAGGGTCGCCGTCGAAGGCATCCAATACGGCGGCCTGCCGGCGGCGTCGCTGCAGTCGAACGTGGCTGAGCTGCGCGTCACCTGCACCATCGGCGTCGCCTCGTATCCGCGCCACGCCGTCGACGTCCGCGGCCTGCTCGAGGCAGCCGATCGGGCGATGTACCGCGGCAAAGATGGCAAGCGGAACGTCGTGAGCGTGGCGGACTCGCTTCCCAAATCGTGATGAAACGTGGCATCGCTCTCGTCCCCATGATGTCGCGCGTCGCCTTTTTCGCCCTTGTCGTCGCCGCTGCGTCGACCAGCGGCGCCCACGCTGAGGTGACGCTGAGCGACCCGGCCCTCGACCGCACAGCGCCCGAAGTGCTCGACATCTCGATCGCCGCCGACAACCCGCTGACGGCGCCGGTCGTTTCGCTGATGGCCAAAGACAACATTGCCGTCGCCACCGCGGTCGCCCACTGGCGCGTCGAGGGTTCGCCGTGGTCGGTGACGCCGTTCGCCGGCACCGGTCCCCTCTACATCGCCCGCCTGCCTGACGGCCCGCAGCACG
>JANNAY010000022.1:0-3119 GCA_031384945.1 Deltaproteobacteria bacterium | reverse complement strand
GCAGCGGGGGTACTGGGGGCTCTGCGGCGCGGGCAACGCAGGCGTCATCGGATGTTCCTGTGCCTCGCGCGATGTGACCCATCGCAGGGGCGGCACGAAGGCCGCGGCTCAGTCGTCGCTGCTGTCGGAGTCGTCTTTTCGTCGTCGACGGCTTCGGCGCGGCTTCTCTTCGGCCGACGAAGAAGACGTCGACGAAGACGCTGTCGTCGCGGGCGTCGTCGGCGTCGTCGGCACCATCGCCGTGTCGTTCTTCTCAACAGCCACGCCGATGCCGCCGCCCTCTTTGGGCAGGATGCGCACGCGCGTCGTGATCTCGATGGTGGTGCCGGTGAGGGCGCGGCCGATCATGTCTTCGACTTCGAGGCGGGAGAAGAAGGCGCGCGTCTCTCGGGCGATGACCTCGATGAGCTCGCGCTTGGTCTTGTCGGCCTGCGAGACGACGTAGCCCATCGCCTCTTTCGGCAGCTTCATGTCGGAGAGCTGGTGGCGCAGCGTCTCTTCGCTCATGAAGACGGCGCCGATGCCCGTCGTCAGCGCGCGCTTGGCGAGGTCGCCGAGCAGCTTCGCGGTGAAGCTGGTCTTCGGATCATCGCCGCCCGCTGAGCCAGGCGGAACGTCGTCGTCGTCGTCGTCGGCGTCGTGGGACTTCTTCTCGTCGGTCATGCGCGTTCAACATAGCATCGAGTCATGACCGTGCGCGCGCTCTACTTCGACCTCGACGGCACGCTGCTCGACGACGACCACCGGGTGCCGACGGCGCTGTCAAAGGCGATCGACAAGGCGCGGGCGCGCGGGCTCTACATCGGCGTCGCCACCGGACGACGCGGGACGACGACGCAGCCCTACGCCGAAGCCATCGACGCCAACGCGCCGCTGGTGTTGTTCAACGGCGCGCGCGTGTTGACGGCCGACTTCAAGAGCACGCTGTTCTCGACGACGTTGCCGCGGGTGTCGTCGTTGAAGGTCATCGAGCGCGTGCTCGCCCTGGGCACGCACATCGGCGCCTACGTCGAAGAACGCCTGCTCGTCGATCACCGGTTGCCGGTTCCGTCGGCGTCGCCGGTCAACAACGCGCTCTCGTCGCGCGAAGAGGTCGACCTGCTCAAGCTCGAGAAAGCGCCGGTGAAGCTGCTCTTCGTCGACGAGCCCGAGAAGCTGCGCGAGCTGCGCCGTTTGTTGACCATCGAGCGCCTGATCCCTCCCGGGGCGCATCTGGTGCGCAGCAACCCGAGGTACCTCGAGCTGCTGCCCGACGGCGTCAACAAAGGCCAGGGACTGCACCGCTGCGCCGCCCACCTCGGCATCGACGTCAGAGACATCGCCTGCTTCGGCGACGACGAGAACGACCGCGAGATGCTCGAGGCGTGTGGCTTCGGCGTCGCGATGTCACATGGTCCAGAGAGCGTGCGCCACGCCGCCGACAAAGTCGTCGACCGCAAAGACATCGCCGACGTCGTCGACAGCCTCTGACTGCCTACTCGCCAGCTTGCGCTCGGTCGAGATCGTCGGAGAAGGTGGAGACATGTTGGTCAGCAGCAGCCGCTGGGAGCGGGGTTCGGCCAGCGTCGCGACGACGTTGGTGCTCGGCCAACGCAACCGCACTCACATCGTGCGGCGCCGTGGGCTCATGTTCGACACCCGCTTCCTCGTCGGGGCTGGCGCTCCACGCCCTTGCGGCACGCTGCACTTCTTGCTCGAGGGCGAGCTGGTGCTTGGGAGCGGAGCCCGGCTGCAGGCTCCGGTAGCGCACGCGCTCCTCGAAGAGGAGTTCGATCACCGCAGAAGCACGGCGGAGTCCTTTCGTCTCGAGGGCTCACCCACCGTCGTCATCGACATTCTCTTGCCGGCGTCGTCGTTTCTCGTGCCCCTCGGCATCGGTGCCGGCCCCTGCGTTTGCACCGACGAGGTCTGGGCCGCCGCCCGCGCCCTCGCCGCCGCTGACGACGTCGACGCGTCCTACCGCGCGTTCGTGCTCGCCGTACGCCGGGCGCGGTGGGTCACCGACGCCGTCGTCAGCGACGCGAACACCGCCATGCCCGCCCACATCGAGCGTTTGTGGCGCACGATGGCCGCCTTCTACCAGCGACAAGACACGGCAGGGTTCTTGGACGCTGTGGCCGACCTCAGCGGTTTGTCGTTGCGCCAGATCGCCCGCGACTGGCGCACTGGATCGTTCGTTCTTTCTCTGGGGTGGGTTTCGCACGACGCTGCGCGTGTTGCGCTTGCGCCGGGCAACGCTGTTGCTCAGTTGCGCCGAACTCAGCGTTGGCGAAGTCGCGAAAGTCGTCGGCTATGCCTCGGTCGACGCCATGAGTCGGGCGTTTCGCGATGCAAACCTGCCGCGGCCTGAGCTGGTGCGTGAAACGCTGTTGCGCGCGTCCTGACGAAGCGGACGGTGGCAGAAACTATCGGTCCCCAAAGTGCGCGCCTTCATGTTTGCTGTCCTTGGCTTTCACAAGGAATTACCCATGCGCACCTGGTTGATCACGGTCTTGGTCGCGGCCCTTGTCTCCTTCGTTGCTGCCTGCCCCGAAGGCGGAGGAGAAGGCCAAGACGGAGAAGGCGGAGAAGGCGAAGAAGGCGAAGGCGAAGAAGGCGAAGAAGGCGAAGGCGAAGAGGGCGAAGGCGAAGGCGAAGAAGGCGAAGGCGAAGGCGAAGAAGGCGAAGGCGAAGATGGCGTCGTCTTCTCCAACGGCGTCGTCCTCGGCGGACGCACCGTCGACCTCGAAGTCGGCGACCTCGACTTCGACACCGACAGCGATTGCAGCTTCGGTCTCCTCGGCGACTGCGCGACCGTTGCTGCGTTTGACCGCCCCGACGTTTGCGTGTGCAGCGCCCGCAACATCTCCATCGCCGGCGCCGTCACCGTTACCGGCACCGCAGCGCTCGTTCTCGCTGCCGATGATCGGCTCGTGATTCGCGGCGCCATCATCATCGCCGGAACCTCCGAAGCCGGCGGCGCCGGCGCCGTCGACGTCGGCTTTACCGACCTCGTCAACGACGACATCGTCCCCCTCGTCGGCGGCATCACCAGTGCTGGCGCCGGAGCAGGCGGAGCGGGCGGTGCCCTGCAGCTCGTGGCCGGCAGCGAAGTACGTGTCACCGGCCTTGTCTCCGCC
>JANNAY010000018.1:0-1651 GCA_031384945.1 Deltaproteobacteria bacterium | reverse complement strand
TGCGCGAGCTTCTCGAGGGCCGTTCGATACTCAGCGCGCGAGACCGTCAGGTTTTGAAAGAAGGGCAAAGCCGTCTTCGGATCGCGGCTCTCTGCATAGTAGAAAGCGAGGTCGCGCAGGGCATCTTGTCTGACGTCGAGGCGCAGGGGCTTGTCGCTCAGCGAGTCTTGCTGGTCGACGCCGGGCTCGGGGGTGGTCGGCGTCTTGACCGCCTGCTCCCACAGGTCGACGGCGAGGGCCGTCTTGTCTTTGTTGATGTAACACCAGGCGAGCTTGTAGCGCGCCATATTGTGCGCGTACGTCTCTTGGTTCTTCAGGATCGATCGATAGTTGTCGATCGCCTCGTCGATGTCGCCCTTGTCGAAGTGGTAGTCGCCGAGGATCAGCCAGGCTTCGAAGCGAAAGTTGGACTTCGGATAGGTGCGAATCAGACCTTCGTAGGTCTTGATCATCTCAGGGAAGTTGCCGAGCTCGCGGTATTCGTGTGCGATAAAGAACGTGATCTTATCGTTATCGATGTAGTCCGGAAACTCAGCGACGATGCGACGATAGACAGCGATCGCCTGATCTTTGAGCAGCCGGGCTTCAGGGGCGACCACCGCGGTCTTGTCGTCGGCGCCCGCCTCTTCAAGGATGCGAAAGTACACGAGCCGTGACTTCTCGATCTCGAGCTCTGCCAGGCGAAAATAGAGATCGGGCAGGTAGCGCTCGCCCTTCGAGCGGTTGATCAAATCCTTGGTGACTTCTAGCGATTTATCGACCTTTGAAATGTCGCGCTTGAGGCGGTTGAGCTCTTCTTTCTCAGCCTCTAACTTGCCCAAGACCTTGGTCTCGGGCGCCGTGGCGCACGACAACGTGGTTGGCAGCGCGAGCGCCGCCGCGAGCAAAAGAGAGAGAAGTCTGGATCGGCGTTTCATTGCTGAAAGAGCTCCGTACCGAAGCAGCGGTTGTCGATGCGGAAGCGGTAGTCGTGCAGCTCGTCGTTCCAGTACTCGCCGTCGAAGCGGTAGTAGACTTGGCGGCCACCGAGGTCGGGGTTGACGTCGTTGTCGGCGATGGCCTTGCCGGTGCCCTTCTTGATGCGGCGGAAGACCTCGAGGCTGACCTCGTAGTCGACGAGGCGGGCCTGCTCTTCGTAGTCGAGCAGCTCGGCGGCGACGTTGTTCGCTTCGTCTTTGACGACGCGATCGAGCTCGCGGTTGGTCTCGGCGATCTTCAGGTCGTAGATGCGGCCCAGCTGCGTGGCGAGACCGTGCTCGTCGCTGAAGCGCTCGACGCGCTCACGCTCGCGCTGCAGCGTGTCGAGAAAGGCAAAGATGCGGCGCGGCTTCTTGCGCTGCACGGCGGCGGTGCGCAGCACGGGGTCGGTCAGCGGGTCGCGGCTGCGGCGCACCTCGGTCAACGACGAGCCGTAGCGGCGCAAGAACTCGCGGGCGGCCGCCTTGGCCGACGCGTAATGGCAGAGCTGCTTGTAGGCGAGCGCCTTGAGCACGAAACGCTCAGGTTTGAAGTACTTTCGATAGCTGGGTGCATCGAGGGTCAACAAGATACCGAGCGTGCCGCGGCTGTCGCCCTTGTAGTATCGTGCCCACGCCTTTTCCAAGAACAGGTCGGCCTCTTCTTCGGAGAGGAATTCGACCTTGATGCCATC
>JANNAY010000299.1:0-4470 GCA_031384945.1 Deltaproteobacteria bacterium | reverse complement strand
CTGCGCGTCGTTCGGCTCAGGCTGCGTCGCGAGCTTCTTGTGAATTTTCTCGAGCGCTTCAGACGGAAACGGCGACGACGCCAACGACGACGACGAAGAAGACGTCGGCACCAACGCCAACGACGGAGACACCGGCGGCGGCGTCGTCGATGGCGGCGGCAGCCCCGTCGGCGGCGCGACGACGACGTCTTGCGACCACGATGGCGCGCCAGCGTCGACGTGGCCCGAGACCGGCAACCACGAGGTGAAGCGACAGAGCCCACAGACGAGGCCGGCGCGCGTGCCGTCGCCGGCGACGACGACGTCAGCGGCGCTGCCGAGGGCGCGGCACGCGTTGCACTGAAAGATGACCGGAGACGGCATGCCGCCGACTCTACGCCGACTCGAAGGCGGGGCCGCTCAGCCGGCGCCTTTGATCAGTTCGGCGACGTCGACGTGGTCGACCTTTTCGCGGTCGATCTCGAAGAAGCGCAGGGGCGTCTTGCTGTCGCCCTCTTTGTCGAACGAGATGGTGCCGGTGACGCCGACGAAGCCGTTGACGTCGATGAGGGCCTGCCGCAGCGCCGCCCGCGTCTTCGGCTTCTCGAACGCACCAGCGGGGCCCTGTCCTTCGAGCAGCGCGCCGATCAAGCGGGCGCCGTCGTAGGCCTGCGCCTCGACGAGGGCCGGACGCGAGCGCGTGGCCTTGGCGAAGCCGTCGACGAACTTCTGCACCAGCGGCGTCTGTTCGTTGCCGTCGAAGCCGTCGACGAAGACCGCGCCGTCGACCTGGCGCCCGAGGCGGGTGGCGATGTCGGGGTCGTTCCACGTCGACGCGCCGAGCAGCTGCACCGGGCGAATCTTGTCGTTGCCGGTGGCCTTTTTGTAGGCCTCGACGGTGTTCTTGTGCTTCGTCAACAGCACGTCTTCGGCGATCAGCGCGGGCACGACGAACCCGACGGCGCGGGCACCATCAGGGATAAAGAGCGCTTCGAAGTCGATGATGGGCTTTGCCTTGTCATTGCAGCCTTCAAGAGCCTTCTTACGGCGGTAATCATTGGTGATCTGCCGCGCTTCTTCACGGCACTCCATCACCTCGCGTCCGCCAGCGCCCGTCATGCCGCGTCCGACGAGGCTCTTGGCCTCGTTGGTGAACGTTGTCTGGTCGTGGTTGTAGACCTCGATGGCAGTGATTTCGGCTTGGCGGGCGTCGAGCGCACTCCAAAATTCATTCATGAGCTCGACGCCAAAAGAGTGCTTGGGATACATGATCGCGAAGCGCTTCATGTGCAAGCCGTCGACGGCAAATTCGACGAGGGCGGCGGCCTGCTTCTTCGGCGTCAGCGCCAGGCGAAACGACCACGGACCGGCCTCGGGCACACCCTCACGCCGCGACAGCGAGAGCAGGGGCACGCCGTAGTCTTCGGCGGCGAGAGCGACGGGCAGGCTGGTGTCGACGAGGATGTCGCCGAGGATGGCGATGGCGTGGTCTTCTTCGACGAGCTCTTTGACGGCTTGTTGGGCTTTGTCGGCGCGTCCGCCGCTGTCTTTGACGATGAGCTTCACCCCCGCCGACGAGGTGAACGTGCCGGCCAGCTTTTCAGGGGCGCGCTTCGGCACCTCCATCTCGCCGGTGGTCTCGTTGAGCACGGGCTCGGGCGGTGGCGCGTCTTCGCCGAGCGACATGTTGAAGGCGAGCTTGATCGCGGTGAGCGCGCGCTTGCCGTAGGGCGAGAATTCGCCCGAGAGCGGCAAGACGACGCCGACGACGTTGGCGTCGGTCTGCACTCGCGCCTGCAGCCGCGTGATCAACGTGTTGGCGTCTTTGGCGAAGCGCGAGGTCGGGTGCTTCTTGACGAGGTCTTTGGCCAACGCCTGCGCGCCGACGTCGTCTTTTTGGTGCATGGCCACGCGCGCCAGCTTCCACGTCAGCACTTCGTCGGCGAAGGCGTCTTTGCCGTGTTCGCCTTTGAGGCCTCTGACGTCTTTGAAGCCGACGCCGCCGATGGCTGCGGGCACGTCGAGGGCGAAGACGATGTCGGCTTCGGCGGCCTTGCGATCGATGGCGCTCAATTTCGGCAGCGCCGTGAGCAGGGCGATGACACCGTCTTTGGCTTGTCCCCGCGAGACGAGCTCGCGGCCGAGCTTCAACAGCGCCGGGCCCTGCTCGTTCTCGGGCAGCTTGTCGACGATGGCTTTGACGTGGGCGCCGGCGGGTTTGCCGGTGCCGCCCGCGCCCATCTGGGCCACGGCGAGCAGCGAGCGCGCGTCGTCGGCAGCGGGGTGCGTCGGGTCTTCGAGCAAGAAGCCCTCGAGCACGGTCTGCGCTTCTTTGGTCGCAGGGGGCGTCTTCTCGTCGAGCAGCACGCGGGCGAGGCCCACCGACGCCGTGCCCGCCGAGGTGGTGTCGGCGAATTCGTCGACGACGCGGCGGTACGCGGTCTTCTTCAGCGCCGGGTCTGACGTCGTCTCGGCGTCTTTGACGAGGGCGTAGGCGGCGTCTTCGGCGAGCATCTCGCGGCCGTCGACGACGACGGTGCGGGTCGACGCTTCGCGCGTGCCCCGCGCCGACGTGGTGGTGGTGCAGGCGACGACGACGATGAGAAAGAGCAGGGTGGGCACGAGACGCATAGGGGTCGGACCCTACGAAACACCCGCGGCCTCGTCGACACTCCCGAACGCCGCGTGATCCTCAGAACTGCAGGAAGCAGAAGTCGCTGGCGCCGCCGGTGCCGGCGCCGACCGGTACGACGTCGGTGTCGACCTTGGCGTTGCCGCCGCAGCCGCCGACGACGACGAGGGCGCGGCCGAGGGCGGTGAAGCCCTCGATGCGCAGGTCGGTGAGCAGGCGCGTCCACACCGGCAACACGCCGTCGAAGCGGACCAGCTGCGACGGCTGTCCGGCGGCGGCGGGGTCGAAAAAGGCGACGACGAGGTGGCGCCGGCCCCCGTCGTTGACGTTGCGCAGGCCGCGCGTGCGCAGGCTGCCGAAGGTGAAGCCGTCGCCCACCGCCGAGGTGTTGTTGAAGCCCGTGGGCAGCGTGCCGAAGCGGGCGGTGCCGTCGAAGACGGCGAAGGTGACGCTGTCGTCGTCGGCGACGTCGAGGGCGTCGAAGACGGCGCCGTTGCCGGCGACGGTCTGGCCGGTGGGCGCGTTGTTCAAGCTGTTGACGTTCATGCGCAGCACGAAGGGCTGCGTCGACATGCCGCTGATGCTGCCGATGCCCGGCAGCGAGGCGTTGGTCGAGGCGTGGCCGCCGACGATGACGCTGTTGCCGTTTCGCTCGAGCTCGAGGGCTGTGACGCTGTCTTCGCCGGTGCCTTCGAAGACGAAGCTGTCGACCACGCTGCCGGTGAGGGCGTCAAGCGCAACGACGAAGCCGCGGGTGCCGCTGGTGCCGCCCGAGCCGAGAGGCGAGTTCGACGGCGTTGGCGACACCACCTGCACCACCGGGGTGACGGCGGCGACCAGGCCACCGATGAAGACGCGGTTGGGGCCCGGCGCGTCGAGGGTGTTGACGAGACCGCGGCTGTTGCCACCGCCCTGGTTGCCGATGCGCACGGCCCATCGGCAGTTGCCGTCGGTGCCGACGAGCATGGCGAAGCCGTCGTCGCTGGTGTTGCTGATCGACGTGAGGGTGCAGCCGCCGAGCTGCACCGTGCCGCGGAACGCGCCGGCGACGTAGGTGCCGTCGGCGGTCTGGCGCAGGGCGGTGATGCGGCCGTCGCCGCCGGTGGTGCCGAAGCTGGCGACGGCGGCGGTGAAGCCGGTGCTGCCGGCGCCGACAACGCCCATCGGAACCGGGATGCGCACGCCGTTCAGCGTGGGGCTGGTCGCGCTGTGCGTCGCCACCAGCGCCGGGCTCAAAACCGGATCGATGGCGCTCAGCTGCTGGTCGCCGGCGTCGCCGCTGCGGAAGGCGACGGTCGGCGTCACCGGCGCATAGGTCACGGTGACCGTGGGGCTGCCGTCGCTCGGCTGCACGCTGCAGACGGTGCCTTCGCCGGTGACCGCGCGCGGGCAGCCAGCGAGGGTGACGCCGACGCCGAGGCTGGTGGTGACGACCACGTCGGCGCCGCTGCCGACGTCGATGGTGGCGCCATCGGCGAGGCTGATCGTCTGCGTGCCGAACTTCACCGTGCCGTCGAAGTTGGTGATGCTGCGCAGGTTCACCACGACGGTCAGCCGCGGCGGCGCCACACACACATGATCGGGCGAGCACGTGTCGCCAGAGGTGGCGCAGTCGGCGTTGGTGCGGCAGCCGATCGCACACGTCGGCGGGTTCACGTCGAGGTCGCAGTATTCGTCGGGGTCGCAGTCGCCGTTGCTCCCGCAGCCCTCTCCTTCTCCTTCTCCTTCTCCTTCTCCTTCGCCTTCGCCTTCGCCTTCGCCTTCTCCTTCTCCTTCGCCTTCTTCGCCTTCGCCTTCGCCTTCGCCTTCTTCGCCTTCGCCTTCGTCGCCTTCGCCTTCGTCGCCTTCGACGCAGGCGC
>JANNAY010001619.1:0-3333 GCA_031384945.1 Deltaproteobacteria bacterium | reverse complement strand
GAACAAGGGGGTGACGACGTCATCCCGGGCCCGCGCCCGGCTCGACGACACGCCGGTGCTCTCGGCGCCGGCGAGCAGCTGCCGCGTCGCCAGCGCCCACACCGTCGAGATCGAATAGGCGACGAAGATCAAGAAGTACGAGAGGCCGACGTTGAGCACGCTGCCCGCGAGCACGAGCACCAACGACAGCGCGATGGCCTGCAGGTCGTGGGCAACGGTGCGTCCGGTGAGCACGCGCGCCGCCAGGATGCCCAGCAGCGTGGCGCCGCCGGCGAGCACGGCAGCTTCGACGCCGCCTCTGACGAGGGTGGCGACGCCGGCGCCGAGGGCGGCGATGCCCAACAACGTGCCCGAGACGCCGGGCACGACCACGCCAGCGCGCCGCATCAACGTCGCCACCAGCGGCGCCAGCACGCCGAGCCACACCCAGGGGGGGAACTCGCCGCCCAGCAGCACGATGAGAATCGACGTCGTCAGCGACGCCCACAGGCCCAGCTCGTGGGCGGTGCCGAGGGTGAGCTTCATGTTTTTCTCATGACGGCCGTCCCAACGGCACGGAGCGAGGCTTTGGGAGCGACGTAGGCATTGGGACCTGGCCGTCATTTCTCCTGGTCATGAGGCGCGAGGGGCGCACGAGGGCTTTGACCACGACGTCGGCGTCTTCGGCTTTGTTGCCGCCGGCAACGACGGCGACGACGGCGGCGCCGCCTGTTTCGTTGGTTTCAGAAACGTTGGAGTGGGCCTCGCACAAGGCCAGCGCGTGCAAGCAGGCGAAGCGCTGCCGCGGCGAGCGCGACGGCGGCACCAGCAATCCCGGTCCTCTGACGCCCGTGCTGTGCCCATCTTTGAGCAGGTCTTCGACGAGTGAGGCCGCGGTGGCGATGGCGTCTTCGGCGTCGTCGTCGGTGGCGCCAGCGACGCGCACGTCGACGAGAATTTCGCGCGAGCGCGTGGCCTCGTTTTCGCGCAGCACCAGGCGCCCCGTCTTCGCAGCCACGCGCCAGGCGATGCGCCGCGGGTCGTCGCCGCTGCGAAACGGACGCAGCGAGAAGAGTTCGTCGCCGTCGCCGGCGTGTCCGGCGGGGTTCTCGCCGAGGCGGGCCCACAGCGCTTGTCCGAGGGCGCGGGTGTCGATGCGCTCGGGCAGCACGACGACGGCGGCGCTGCCCCACCCGGTTTCGGCCAGACGCGCGCCGTCGATGATGCGCTCTTTGGCAAAGAAGCCGAAGGGCGCCGCGGTCGAGACGCGCAGGCTCTTGAGGTCGAGCGTGCCCCGCGACGTCGGCGTGAACGGCACCCTGGTCGACACGCGCGCGCCTGGCGAGAGGCGCAGCTCAAAGGCGCTGCCCGTGCGCACGTCGGCGGCGCTCTTGTTGTGAAACACCAGCGACAGCTCGACGCCAAAGCCAGGCAACCGCCTGCGGTTCTCGACGATGACGGGCAGCCCGGCCAGCGCGCCTGCCCGCAGCTCATCTGGCGTTGACGGCGACGCCGACGCCGACTGCAGCGTCGACTCAGACAAAATGCCAGAGATGACGATCGACGAGAGGATGAGGCCCCAGCCAAAGAACAGCAGGTTGTTGCCGGTGTTCATGGCCGCGAAGCCGACCGTGAACGCCAGCAGCAGCACGATGCGCCCTGCCCCCGTGGGCCGCAGCGAACGGCCGCTGACCTTGGTGATTCTGTCGACGACAAAGCGCCACAGCTTCTTCAGGTCATTGATCATCGAAGTGGCCGCTTCTTCGTTTTCGTCTTCGGCGAAGTGAAGGTGAGAAACGTGTCAGGAAACGCGCCGTCACGCTCTTCGACGACGCTGTCGTCGGCCGCCCGCAGCCGTTTGCGCAGATCGTCGAGGCCGGCGCGCAGCGCTTCGCAGCGCAAATCAGCCGTGACGACGTCGCCATCGGAATAGACGGGAAAGTCGGAGCACTCTTGCGGCTTGAGGTCGGAGCCATAGACGCCGCACAGCTTTGTCGTCAGGTCGTAGGCGGGACACGGCTCGCCGTGGGCGTAGTAGCGGTCGCCCTGCTTCTTGATCGACGTCGGCAGCGCCCGGTCGAAGGCTTTCTTCGGTTTCTCAATTTTGTAGAGCGCCTGCACCTGCTGAAAATTGAGCTCGAGCACGACGTCGCTGAGGCCGCAGCAGGGGCGCGCACAGGCGACGCAGTGAGGAATAACGACGTCCTGCTCAAAGGCGCGCGCCGCACGAAGGAGCGCGGCGAACCCAGTCAAGCGCGCAGGGCTTTCTTCAACGCGCGGGCCTGCCGCTCGACGCCGAAGAGCAGCGGGACGTCGACGTGGGCGCCGACGCGGGCGGCGTCGTCGTCGTTGAGGCCAAAGGCGCGGCACGCCGAAGGCAGCGGCTGCAGGTGGGGCAACAGCGCGCTCTTCGACAGCGCAAAGACGGCGCCGCTGACGGCGAGCACGGCGACGAAGCCCGCGGCGGGGCCGGCTTCGGCGGCGGCGCCAACGACGCCAGCCACGGCGACGACGGCGGCGACAGCGACGTGAGAGCGGCGCTGCACGTCGAGCAACAGCGCCGCGAGATCGTCGACGGTGAGGTTCTCGAGGCGCATCAGCCGAGTCCTTTCAGCAACGTGAGCACTTCGTCGGTCTTCTGTTCCATCAACGCGCGGTCGCCGCGGCTCTCGACGTTGACGCGCACGACGGGCTCGGTGTTGCTCGATCGCACGTTCAAGCGCCAGCGATCGTGATCGATCGAGATGCCGTCGGTGACGTCGACGACGCCGTCTTTGCCGCCGTCTTTGCCGAAGTGCTCTTGCACGGCGGCCAACGCTTTCTTCGCGTCGTTGAGCGTCAAGTTGATCTCGCCCGAGGCCGGGTAGGCCTTTTGCATCTCGTCGACGAGCTGGGTGAGCGACTTGCCGGTGCGCGACATCTGCTGCGCCAACAGCAACCACGGAATCATGCCCGAGTCGCAGTAGGCGAAGTCGCGAAAGTAGTGGTGCGCGCTCATCTCGCCGCCGTAGACGGCGTTCTCTTTGCGCATGCGCTCTTTGATGAAGGCGTGGCCCGTCTTCGACATCACCGCTTTGCCGCCAGCGCCCAACACTTTCTCTTGCGTGTTCCACGTCAGCCGAGGATCATGAATGATCGAAGCGCCCGGGGCATTGCGCAGCATCTCTTCGGCGAAGAGACCGACCATATAATACCCCTCGACGAAGCCGCCGTTGGCGTCGAAGAAGAAGCAGCGGTCGAAGTCGCCGTCCCAGGCGAGGCCGACGTCGGCGCCGACCTCGACGACGGCGTCGACGGTGGGCTTGCGGTTCTCGGGCAGCAGCGGGTTCGGCACGCCATGAGGGAACGTGCCGT
>JANNAY010001585.1:0-4516 GCA_031384945.1 Deltaproteobacteria bacterium | reverse complement strand
GTTGCCCATGTGCTTCATCGCGTAGGCAACATAGGTGTAGTGTTGAAGGAACTTCGAGGCGAGGCTCTCATAGACAGAGTTCTCGCGGGCCAGCTCAAGCGCGATGCGCATGAGGTTGAGGCAGAACATGCCCATCCAGCCCGTGGCGTCAGACTGCTCGAGCACCGAGCCGTCTTTGGCCTTTTCACTTCTGTCGACGAGCGTGATGTTGTCGAGGCCGAGAAAGCCGCCTTCGAAGATGTTGTTGCCTTCTCTGTCGACTTTATTGACCCAGTTGGCGAAATTAATCAGCAGTTTGTGAAAGCAGCGCTCGAGCCAGTCGCGGTCGCCCTTGCCGTTTCGCGTGCGGTCCATGTTGTAGACGCGCCAGACGGCCCAGGCGTGCACCGGCGGGTTCAGGTCAGAGAACTCCCACTCGTAGGCGGGCAGCTGGCCTGAGGGGTGTTGAAACTGCTCGAACAGCAGCATCCATAGCTGTTCTTTGGCGAATTTGGCATCGACCAAAGCGAAGGGCACGCACTGAAATGCCAGATCCCAGGCCGCGAACCATGGGTACTCCCATTTGTCGGGCATGGTCATGACGCGCATCGAATTCAGATGACGCCAATGGCTGTTGCGGATCTTCTTGCGCGACTGCGGCGGCGGGTAGTCGGGGTTGTCGCCATCGAGCCAGCGGGCGACGTCAAAGATGTAGCTCTGCTTCGTCCACAGCAGGCCCGCCAGCGCGCGGCGCTGCACGTGTTTCTCGTCGACGCTGGCGCCTTCGGGGGCGATGGACGCGTAGAATTCGTCGGCGTCGGCCTTGCGGCGGTCGACGATGGCGTCGACGTCGTCGAGAGGGGCGCGGTGCCCCTGATCGGTCAGGCGAAAGCGCAGCACCGTCTTGCCCTTGGCGGGCACGACCACGCGATAGTGCATCGCCGCCTTGCTGCCGTAGTTGTCATCGCGAATGGCGTCTTTTTCGCCGTTGACGATGTAGCGGTGAAACGCGTCTTTCGTGAAGCCGCTCTTCGATACATGGCCCTGGCCGAACACGGCCTCGGCGTTGGTCTCGTTGTCGGTGAAGAGCGAGCGCACGGCGCCCGGTGGCCCGTAGAGGTAGCGAAGACCCACGCGGTACTGCACCGGGATGAAGGCGTCGGCCTCGACGTCGCTGTCGTTGGCGACGAGCACGCTGCCGCCCCAGTCGTCGCGGCCCGGCTCGATGCGCGGCGGCGTCGTGGGCACGGCACCCCAACTCCACGTGTTGCGGAACCAGAGGTGGGGCAGCACGTGCAGCGGCGCGTCTTTGTCACCACGGTTGTGCACGGTGATGCGCACGGCGATGTCTTCGGCGGTCTCTTTCGCGTACTCGATTTCAATGTCGAAGTAGCGGTTGTCGTTGAAGATACCTGTGTCGATCAGTTCGTACTCAGGGCCCTGGCCCTGTCGATTCTGATTCTCGCGGACCAGCTGCTGGTACGGGTACTCAGCTTGCGGGTACTTGTACAGCAGCTTCATGTACGAGTGTGTCGGCGTGTTGTCGACGTGGAAGTAGTAGTCTTTGACGTCTTCGCCGTGGTTGCCCTCGTAGGGGTTGACGCCGAAGAACCGCTCTTTCAAGTGCGGGTCGTTCTCGTTCCAAAACGCCGGCGCGAAGCACAAAATGTGATAACGATCGCAGATGCCGGCGATGCCGTCTTCACCCCAGCGATAGGCCTTTGAGCGGCTCATGTCATAGGTGAGGTAATTCCACGCATCGCCGTTGGGCGAGTAGTCTTCTCGAACGCTGCCCCAGGCGCGGTCCGACATGTACGGACCCCAGCGGCGCCACGAACTCAAATCATCACGAATCTCGTCGACGCGCTGACGTTCACGTCCGCCCGGCTTTTGCTCTTGCGACATGGATTTCCTATCTCAGTACATGAGGCGCGCGGCGTAGTGCGCGGCGCCGATCAGCGGGGCTTTGTCGTTCTGGGCGACGACGACGGGGACGCCCTGCAGCAGCGTCTTGAAGCGGCCTTTGTCGACAAAGGCCGCCATGAATTCGGGCTCTTTCAAGAGCGACAACAGCTTCGGCGCGATGCCGCCGCCGACGAAGACGCCGCCGGTGCACAAGCCCTTGAGGGCGAGGTTGCCGGCTTCGGCGCCGTAGAGAGAGCAGAAGAGCTTCGCTGCGGCGACGCAGAGCGGGTCGGTGCCTTTGACGGCTTCGATGCCGACGACGCTGCCGGTGTCTTCGCGCTGCATGCGATCGCGCACGTAGGCGGTCTCGTGCGGAACTTTGTTTGTTCCGGATTGCGTGCGCAGAAACTCGTAGACGTTGGCGAGGCCGGGGCCGCAGACGACGCGCTCCCACGACACGTGGCCATTTGACGTCGACGACGCCAGGCGCTTTTGCAGAAAGCGCAGCAGCTCGATTTCGAGCTCGGTGCGCGGCGCGAACGACGTGTGGCCACCCTCGCTGGCCATGGGGATGTGCTTCTCGCCGTCCCACACCAGCAGCGCTTCGCCGAGGCCGGTGCCGGCGGCGATGACGCCGAGGTTCTTGCTGCGGTCGAGGCTGCGTCCGGGGTTGAGCACCACCAGCTCGCTGTCGTCGAGAAACAGCATGCCGTAGGCGGCCGCCTGCAGGTCGTTGATGAGCTTCACCCGCGGCACGCGCAGCTCTTTGCTCAGCACGGCCTCAGAGATCGTCCAAGGCAGGTTCGTCGTCTCGCAGACGCCGTCGATGACGGCGCCGGGGACGCCGAAGCAGGCGCGGCTGATGCCCTTGACGTTGTGGCGTTTGACGAAGCCTTCGATGATGTCGTCGAGCGAGGCCATGCCCTTCGACGGCACCGTCTCTTCGATCAGCTTCTCGACGCTCGAGAGCCCCGTTTCATAGACAGCCAAGACGGTCTTCGTGCCGCCGACGTCGCCTGCCAGAATCACCGCTCACCTCGAAGGGAGCGGAGCTTCGTCGTCGACCGCAGTGGCCGTCAAGCGTCGGCCACCGCGGTGCGCGTTTCGGGCGTTGGGTCGTGCGACGTCGACGGTGCCAAGGCCATCGACGTCGACGTCGACGTCGACGTCCGCGGTCGTTCTCGGGTCCGCGCTTGCCACGGCCGTCGTGCACGCGTGGCGTTGAGCCCGCGCGCGACAGGTGGTTCTCGCCCTGCGAGCGCGCGCCGTGGCGTCCGCCGGCGTTCTGGCCTTCAAAGCCCTTGCCGTGCAGGTGCGGCAGGTGCGCCGTCGCTGCCTGCACCTTCGATCCCTGAAACGTCGGCTTCGACCCCGACGACGCGGGCTGCGACGGCGTCGCCTTTGACCCCGGCGCCCGTGACGCCGACGGCGGCTTCGTCGACGCCGTCTGCGGCGACGAACCGTCCGAGCCGACGCCGCGGTCTTCGAAGCCCGGGTCGAGGTCGGCGCTCGTCTGCAGCGAGACAGGCGGCACCCCGACCTGCGGCGCATGGGCCAGCTCGGCGTCGTCGACGTCGGCGTCGGCTTCGGCGCCGCCGCCGCCGACGAGAATCTTCTTTCGCGCCAGAAAAGCCTGGCCCAGCGACTCGGCCTCGCCGGCGTCGAGGAAGGCGTCGGCGGAGGCGAAGACCTCCTCTTCTTCGCGTTGCACATGGCGGTCGACGTCGGTCTTGAGGTCCTGCACGAGCAACAGCAGGCGGTCGTCTTCGCCATCGAGGCGCGCGAGGCGATCCAGCTGCAGGTCGATGTCGGAGTGGTCGTCGCGCGACTCGTTCATCCGTCGACGAGCGGCGTGCTCTTGCTCGAGGCGCTCGTAGAAGATGTCTTCTTCGGCCTGGCTGTGCAGCTTCAGCTCGCGCACCAGCTGCTGCACGAGGCTGAAGCGCTCGCCCGCTGTCTTGGCGGACTCGATGGCGTTGAAGAGCGCGCTGACGGCGAGGTGATCGTCGTGCAGCAGCGCGGTGATGGGGATGCCCTTGGCGGCTTCAGCGTGCGCATTGGGCTTGTGTGAGTGCAGGGCGGCCATGAGGAGCTCCGAGAGAGAGGGCGCACCGCGCGCCGCTCTCATCAAGAGCAATGGTCGGACCACCTTGCGCGGCGTTGCCATGCCGCGCCAGAGCTGCTGCGCCCGCCGCCGATCTTGTGGCGTGTGTGGGCTTGTGCGTCACCAAACCCCGAAAAAATCGCCCGTGATCAGCGGGTCAGACGCCGAGGGCGGCTTTGACTTCGCTTTGAATGCGCGCCGCCTTTTCAGACAGGGTCTTCTTCGCCGCCGCCAGCTCAGCTGTCGACGACACCTTGGCCACGAGCTCGAGGTAGAGCTTGATCTTCGGCTCGGTGCCCGAAGGCCGCACCGTCAAGCGGGCGCCGTCTTCGGTGTGCAGCACGACCACGTCAGCGGGGATAGCCGCGGTCTTGAGGTCGACGGTGCGGTTGATCTTCTTGCCGTCGAGCGACGAGAGCGGCGGCCCGTTCTTCGAAGAGGGGCGCAACGTCTCCATGATGCCCTTAATGCGCGTGAGGCCGTCGAGGCCCGGCATGGTCACGCTCCATTGGATGCCGTGGCTGAGGC
>JANNAY010001551.1:0-1520 GCA_031384945.1 Deltaproteobacteria bacterium | reverse complement strand
GCCGATGGTGACGGTGGCGAAGCCCGGCTGCGGATCGGCGCAGCCGTAAATGGCGCGAAAGATCTTCCACACTGGTGAGAGGTCGCCCTCGCGGTAGACGAGAAAGCTCTCGTCGCGGTCTTCTTCGTCGACGGCTTTGCTGGTGCCTTTGACGACGTCGACAAAGGCGTCGGCGCCGCGGGCGGTCTCGTCGAACACGTCGTCGCCGTCGCGGTCTTCGTAGATGACGATGTCGGCGATGCCGAGGCGGGCGTCGCTGTCGCCTGACAGCAAGCGCTCATCGGGCAGCGCGAGCACCGGGATCTCCAACGTCAGCGGAAACTGCGCTTCGATCGAGACGGAGGCGGTCTCGACGCGCGCGTCTTCGGAGAAGTGCAGGCAGCGCGAGAGCGCGAACGCGATTTGTTCGTCCTGCTCGAAGGTGGCGTCTGAGAAGCTCAAGACGCCGTCGACCTCGATGGCGTCGAGGCAGTCGAGCAGCTCGGGTGAGCTGACCGTCCAGGCGAGGGCCGCCCGCAGCGCGCCGCTCTCGGCGAGCGAGCCCGTCGCTGTGGCGCGCACCGTGTGCAGCGGTGCTGCTGGCGGTCCTTCGGGCGTGCGCAGCCCCGGGCCACAGCTGGCCAGCAACACCGCCAGCAACAACAACGACGACGACGACAGCGCCGACAGCGACGACGACGACAGCGCCGACGACAGCGACGACAGCGACGACAGCGACGACAGCGACGAAAACGGCGACCGCGACATGGAAGAGCTCCGCAGGCGGCGCGCCAGAGAAAGAAATCGGCGCCGCTCGCCAGAGAGACCGCGATCGGCCCGGCGGCCGGCCAGCTTTGTTGTTGCAGCGGCAGATCTGCTCACAGCTCGACTCACAGCTCGGCTCCCAGTCCAACGCCGAAGCCGGCGCCGAAGCCGACGTCGATGGCGCCGTCTCTGACGTCGACGGCGACGTGGCCGGCGGCGTTGGCGACGACGGAGAAGGGGCCCACCAGCGGCACCGAGAACGAGGTGGAGAGCTGACCCAGCGGGCCGCTCGTCCATGTGCTGGTGGCGGCGACATCGTCGAGGCCAGCGGCTTCGAGGCGCGCGTGATCGTTGCGCAGGCTGTCTTGCGTGGCGAAGCGCCAACCCGGAGCTGCGCCGACGACGACGCGGCCGACGGGCGTCCACAGCTCGTAGCCGACGCCGAGCCACAGCCGCACGTCGCGCTCAGCGAAGGACGCGACGTCGTCGCTGCCGGCGCCGCCGACGAAGACGACGCCGCCGTCGACGAAGACGTCGCTGTCGACGACGCGGACCTCGCCGCGGGCCCAGGCGCCGGTGACCCACGGCACCAACGCCGGGGGCGTCGACACCACGTAGCCGGCCTGCACGCCCCACGGCGACGGATCGACGTCGCGCCCGCGGCTGCGGCCGGCGACGCGGACGACGGCGGCGAAGTCGTCGTCGTCGACCACGACGCGGCTGCCGCGGGCGACGTCGACGCCGGCGACGCGCGAGCGGGCGCCGTCGCGCTGCTG
>JANNAY010001480.1:0-4146 GCA_031384945.1 Deltaproteobacteria bacterium | reverse complement strand
CAGCAGCGGACCGGTCGCCGCCGCCAACCTCACGCTCGGCGCCTGGCTGGCCGCGAGCGACCTCGACGGCGACGGCCGCTGCGACTTGATCGCGTCGGCGACAGCGTTCTCGTCGGCGGCGGGCCGCACCAACGACGGCGCGCTCTTCATCTACCGCGGGCAATCGGCCGTCGACCTCGACCCGGGCGGCGTCGAAGACCTGCCCGTGCGCGTGCTCGCCGGCAGCGCTGGCGACGACGCCGGTTCGACCGTCGGACGACGCGTCGCCACCGCCGATCTCGACGGCGATGGCGTGGTCGAGTTGGTTGTCAGTCAACACAACCACGACGAGCCCGCGCCGCTCGGCGCCAACGTCGGCGCCGTGCTCGTCATCGAAGCCCTCGTCGTCGGCGACGTCGCGGCCACCGTCGTCGAAGACATCGAGAGCGTCGTCACGCAGACATATTTGGGAACCAACGGCGGCGACAACTTCGGCCACGACGTCGCGGTCGGCGACGTCGACGGCGACGGCAAGGTCGACCTCGTCGTCGGCGGCCTCTTCGACGAAGGCGTCGTTGCCCCCGTCGTCAACAACACCGGCGCCGTCAGCGTCTTCGCCGGCATCGCGAATGTTTTGCCTTCGACGACGTCGACGGCGCTCTTCGCTGGCACCGCTGACGGCGACCGCTTCGGCGAATCCGTCGCCGTCATCGGCGACGGCCAGGTCGCCGTGTTTGCCGGCGGCGACGACGACAACGGCATCAACGTCGGCGCGGCCTTCATGGTCTCGCTCGATGGCAGCGCGCCGCTGCTGTTGCCCGGCAGCAACGGCGGCGCCGAAGTCGGACGCGGCGGCGCCATCGTCGGCGACGTCGACGGCGACGGCGTCAGCGACCTCGTCGTCGGCGCTCCTGAGGTCACCCTCGACCCGCAGGGCGCCTCGACGGGCACGCTCTTGCTCTACAAGGGCGCCGCCGATGGCACCGTCGCGCAAACGCCGTTGCGCGAATGGAAGCTCTTTCCTGGACACACCGCCGGCGACCGCCTCGGCTTCGCGGTCGTCAACGCTGGCGACTTCGACGACGACGGCAACGGCGACTTCGCCGTGCTCGGCCGCAGCGACGATCGGCCTGCGACCTTCGACGCCAACCACGAAGGTGGCGCCGGCTGTCAGGGCACGCTCAACAACACGGGCAGCGTCTGGGTCTTCTCGGGCGCGCGCGCGTTCACCGAGAACGCGCCGTCATGGATCTATTTTCCGACGACGCAGCAGAACAACAACCTGCTGACCCTCGCCGGCAACTTCGACTTCAACGGCGACGGCCTCTCTGACGTCGCGCTCGGCACGCCCGACTGGGACCGCGTCGGCAACATCAGCAACGTCGGCGGCGCCGAGATCATCTTGGGTCGGGCCGCCGGCACCGCGGCGAAGATCGGCGTGATCTGCGACAGCGACGTGCGCATTCTCGGCAACCTCGCCAACGACAACCTCGGCCGCGCGCTCGCCGCCCTGCCCGACGTCGACAACGACGGCTGCGACGAGCTCTTGATCGGCGGCAACGGCGAAGACCTCGGCCGCGGCGATCAAGGCAGCGTGCGCGTCGTCTTTGGCGCCGGCGTCGCCTGCGCGACGACGACGACGCGCGTGTTGACGCTCATCTCAGATGAAGCCGGCGCCCAGGGCGGCTTCAGCGTCGCTGGCGGCGACGTCGACGGCGACGGCATCGCTGACGTCGTCGTCGGCGGCTTCAACCACCGCCGTGGCGCTGACACCGCCGGCATCGTCTGGCTCATCAAGGGCGCGCGGCTGCGCACGTTGGCCACGCAGGCCGACGACTTCGTCGACGGCGCGGCACCATCGCGCACGTTCCCCTTCGTCGACGCGGCCGACGTCGATCGCTTGTTCATCGAGGGCGAGAACGGCGCCGACCGCATCGGCAACTCGCTCGCACTCGTGAAGCGCCGCGCCCCCGGCAATCAACGCAGCGACGTCCTCATCGGCGTCTCACAAGGCGGCGTCGCCGCGGTCAACACCGGCGGCGCCCGCGTCTTCGCCGTCGACGGCAGCGGCTTCGTCGACCTGCCCCGCGCGATCTTTGCGGGTGAGACCTTTCGCAAAGGCGGACTGCTCGGCGACTTCGTCGGCAGCGGCGTCGTCGGCGGACACAGCGTCGTGTTGATGGGCGGGTTTCAAGCCTCGGGCAGCGGCCTCGACGAAGGCGCCCTCTACGTCGCTGCTGTCGAGTGATCTTCACAATGCGGGTTGGGTGATTCAACAACCCGCGTTGTGAAGTCTCATGCGATCAGCGCGGTCCGCCTTGGCAGGCTGTGGCGTCGAGCAGCTGTTGTTGCCGCGGTGAGAGCCACTCGCGTGGATTTTCGCCGCGGCCGACGGCGCTGTTGACGTGCATGCGCTGTGATGGCGCGAGCGGCAGCTTGCCGAGCGCGTTTTGCTGGAGCTGCTTCTTGTCGTCGTCGCTGGCGACCTTGAAGCGGCCGTCGATGGCGCGAAAACCGAAGCCACTCGCGGCGGCGTCGAGCGCGGTCTTTGACACCCGCGCGCGGTCGTAGCGCACCTTCACCACCTCGTGGCCGCCGACGAAGCCCGGCGTGGTGGCGACGACGCCGTCGACGTCGCCGAAGCGGACCTCGCCATCCCAGAAGCAGGCGGTGGCGTAGACGGCTTCGTCGTCGACGGCCGCGGCGTCGTCGGCGGCGGCCTGCAGCCACGACGGGATGGTCTGCTTCGCGGTCTGCAGCGCTTGCACCATGCGCGTCAGCAGGTGCACCCGACGATCGGCGCCTTCGAGGCGTGGGGCCAGCTCGCGCTCGTCGACGTCGATGAAGCGCACCACCGGGTTGTTCCACGCTGGCTCATCGAAGTGATCGAGCACGCGGCGGTCGTCGCCGCCCTCGTTGTTGGAGACAAAGACGGAGACGAAGAGGTCGGCGGCGTCGGCGACGACCAGGTCGCTCAAGACGTCGTGGCCAAAGGCGTTGACGGTTGAGCATCCTGGCACCTCATCGAACAGCAGCAGCAGCGGTTTGCCCGTTCTCTTGGCCTCGGCTTTGGCCGCGTCGTAGCCGCGGTGCCAGGTGACGATGCCCAGCTCGGGCGGGTTCGTCGTCGCCGCTGTCGCTCTCGTTGTCGTTGTCTTGTTGCCCATCGGCGGCACCTCACAGCGCGCGGCGCGGGCCGACCAGGTGGCTGCGGCTGCCACAGTGACGACGACAAGGCTCAGCAACAGCGCACGCATGTGGGGGCTACGAGACTGCGCGCCGATCGGTGACGCGGCGGCTGCAGCGTGCGTTCACATCGAGCTGAGCGTCGAGCGGCCAGAGATCAGACAAGATCGGATCGGTCGGGGCGATTGCGGCTTTGACGACGTCGTCTTCGCCGGCCATCCTCGGTGTCGTGAAGCTCGGACGGCTGCGAGATGAAGTGACGAAGCAGGCTGCCCTGCAGTTGCCGCGTGCGCCGTTGAAGCCGGCGCCCGCGCAGGCGACTGCTTCGACGACGACGAATGCGCCGCCGTCGCACACGACGACGCTGCATCCCTTCGACGACAGCTACGAGAACCACGAGCCGCGGCCGCTGCAGGCGACGAAGGTCACCGACAAGCTGCTCGACAAGATCGCGCCCATGCGCACCCACGAACGTGTGATCCACGACATCGGCGGGTCGTTCTTCGGCATCTCGGTGGGGCTGACGCTGTCGCAGCTCGACCTCGTCAAGAAGAACACCCATGGCGTCGAGGTCATCCAGGTCGTCAACCCCGACGGGTCGAGCAACGTCGAGACGGTGCTCGGCCGCCTGCACCTGCACCACAACCACCGCATCGAGCTGCAGGGTCCGGCGCTGAACACGTCGCTGACGCCAGGCGACCTGCCCATCGGCGCGCGCTTCATCGGCCTCGGCCTCACCAGCGACGTCACGTCAGCGATGGACCACGACGCGCTCAGCTACACCGTCGAGGTCAAGCTCACCGAGAAGAGCGTGCTCGAGCTCGCCGCCCTCGGCGGACCGGGCGCCGCAGCGTTGGCCGCCGACGCCCTCAAAGACGCCGCCGGCAACGGCCTCGGCGCCGTCGTCGGCGACATCGTCTGCGGCGCGGTGCCGGTGTTGTCGGCGGTGATGGCGGCGGCGTCGGCACGGCGCGCCTGGCA
>JANNAY010001468.1:0-4653 GCA_031384945.1 Deltaproteobacteria bacterium | reverse complement strand
CAGCAGCGGCAGCAAGAACAACCAGGCCAAGAGCGCATTGGAACGCGACATTCCGACGAGGGTGCCACGTTCAGCAGGCACATCGAGGGGATGCGGGTACGACATGGGGTCGATGTGTGCAGACCGAGTGCCAACGACGATCTGCTCGCCGACGTCGGCGCGGAGGCGTACCGTCCGTTTGTGAGCTTTGCCGAATCCACGTTGTTCGAAGAGCGGTTGCCCGACCGCTTTCCCAAGCTGGTCAACCTCTACGAGAAGGCCAAGCGCGACTTTTGGAACGAGACGACCGCCATCGACTGGGACCAGCCGTTGACGCTGTCGCCCCCCGACCGCGAGCGCCTCGCCCGGCTCTTGTCGATCACCTACTACGGAGAGCGCGCCGCGATGACCATCGCTGGCCAGCTCGTCGCCACCGTCCCCGACGAAGAGGCCCGCCAGGTGCTCGCCTGCCAGGTCGTCGAAGAGGCCAAGCATGTCGGCGCTTTTCAGCGACTTCTGAAAAAGCTCGATAAGATTCATCCTCCTAGCTACTTTGCGCGCAAGCTGCTCGTCGATTTGATCGAGACTGAAGAGCCGGCAGCCAAGATGGCAGGCATGCACTTGTTCGTCGAGAACATCGCCAATCACAGCTTCAACGCCCTGCACGAAGGCATCAAAGACCCCCTGGTGCGGCAAGTGATGGAGTACGTCGCCCGCGATGAGGCCAAGCACACGGCGATCGCGGTCCTCTATCTGCCCTCGCTGCTCGAGAAGCTGCCGCCGCACAAGCTGGCGTTTCTCTACGCCAAACAAACCAAGTGGCTCGCCCTTGGTTTGTTGATGGTGAAAGACGGCTACGAAGATGCTCGTGCGTTGAACATTGATCTCAAGGGCGCGGGACAAAAAGCGCTCAAGCAGCACTACAAGCTGCGTGAATCCATGGCGACGACCCGCGGCCTCCTCGACGTGCCGGGCTTCGACAAAGTGATCGACGGCATCGCCAACTTCATCCAGCGGCGCTGAAGCAGCACCCGCCCCGCGCTGAACCATCCAAGCACTTTGAGAATGCTGGGCGCTGTACACGCAGCGCGCGGTCGAGGCTTCGGCGGCCAGGGTGGTCGGAACCCGGCGGCGCTGGGCGCGGCCGAAAACGACGACGACAACGACGAAGCGCCCGAGGCCGAGCCCACTTGCCGCCGGGTCCGGCCAGCCTGGACGTCGGAGCCGACGCCCACGGAAGACTCACGCTTCGTTTTGCAGAGACGTCGGCCGCGGCAGACAGGAGGGCCGGACCCCCGCCAAGTGGGCTCGGCCCTGCGGCGCGTCGTCGTTGTCGTCGTCGTGTTCGGCCGCGCCCAGTTGGCGGGGGTTCCGACCCTCCTGCCCGCCACGGCCTCGACAGCACGCTGCGTGCACAGCGCCCAGCATTCTCAAAGTGCTTGGATGGTTCAGCGCGAAGCGCTTGCAGAAAGAAGACAACCCGGGTTGAGCGTGCGCCCAACCCGGGTTGTGAATCTGTCGGTGACGACGTCAATTGCGGATGGGCGCCGCATCACCAGGATGATCAACGGGGCCGTGGCGCTCTTCATAGCGGGCGACGTTGTCTTGCAATGCAGCCAACAACCGCTTCGCCTGCTTCGGCGAAGCGATGACGCGCGAGCGCACGACACCACGGGGCTCGTGGGGCAAGACGTAGACGAAGTCGAAGACGAACTCGGTCTCGGTGTGAGAAACGAAGGTGAGGTTGGCGTAAGCGCCGTTTTGCACCTCGGGCGGAATCTGGATCTGGATCTGCGGCTGGGCCGGCTTCTGCGGCGGCGGCGGCTTCTCTGACGACGTCATCGGCGGGTGTCCTTGGCTGAAGAATCCGGGGAATTCCGATGGAATTCCGACATGGGGCGAGGGTTTGCGTTCGTCGTCGCACGTTTGCGACGATTCGCTCGATGAGTCGACACCTGACTGCACGCGCCGGCACCAAGATGCTGGGGCGATACCGCATCGAGCGCGAGCTCGGACGCGGCGGCATGGGCGTCGTCTACGTCGCCACCGACGAGAACACCGGCCGTCTGGTGGCGCTGAAGACGACGTCGGTGGCGCAGCTCGGCTCGGGCGAGAAGTCGCGCAACCAGCGGCGCGAGCGCTTCGTGCGCGAGGTCCGCGCGCTCACGCAGGTGAACCACGAAAACGTCGTCCACGTGTTCGACGCCGGCGAATGCGACGACGCCGACCTGGGCTGGCTGCTTTTTTATACGATGGAATACGTTGAAGGCACCACGCTTGCATCATTGGTGCAGGAGCGAGGCGCCCTCAACGGTGGCGAGGCAGCTGCGGTCGTCATGCAGGTCGCCGCCGGGCTCGGCGAGGCCCACGCGTCGGGCATCATCCACCGCGACGTCAAGCCTGCAAACATCTTTTTGTCAGTCGATGGACGCGCCAAAATTGGTGACTTCGGCATCGCCAAGATCGAGGGCTCGACCCAGATCACGCGGCGCGATCAGCTGGTGGGCACGCCCAACTATCTGGCGCCCGAGCAGATCCTCGGCGACGCCGTCGGGCCGCAGACCGACGTCTTTGCCCTCGGCGCGCTGTTCTTCGTCATCACGCAGAACAAGCCGCTGCGGCAGCAGGTCGATGCTGGCGCGCTGCTGGCGAGCGCCAACAGCAACGACCCCGTCACGCGCATGCTCTCGGTGCAGAACCTCAGCGAGGGGCTGAAGCGCGCCGTCGCCCGCTCGCTCGAGCGCGACCCCGCCCGCCGCTACGTCGACGGCGCCGCCTTTGCCGACGCCCTCGCCGAGCACGCCACGCGCGCGCCGGCGCTGTCGGGCGCGCCCGCCCGCGCCCAGGCCGACGACCACCTCGGCGAAGGCACCAACGACCGCAGCAGCGCCTTCATCAACAGCGCGCCGTCGTCGCAAGACCCGTCGATGCCCGAGGCCGACGCCGTCGACATCGAAGCCCTGCCCGACGTCTCCGGCGGCGACGCCAGCAGCATCGAAGCGATCGCCGCGGCCATGCTCGGCAACATCGAGCGCCGCGCCACTGGCACCTTCAAGCAGCCGCCGTCGAAAGAAGACGCGCTGCCCGTCGCCCAGACCGAGTCGACGGTGATGTTCAACCTCAGAGCGATGGAAGAAGAGCACCACGAGCGCTCAGGTCGCGTACAGGCAGCATCGCCGACGTCTGCGCCGACGCGTGCGCCGACGCCTGCGCCCTCGTCGTCGTTGCCGGTGGCGCGGTCTGAGCCGACGTCGCTGATCCACCTCGATCAGCTGAACGAGCAGAACAACAACGCGTCGTCGTCGTCGTCGTCGTCGTCGACGAAGTCCAAGGCGCGCATCGAGCTCGAGCCCGTCACCGACGAAGACGACGACGCGCCCGGTCCGCAGTGGGAAGACGCGACAAGAGAGACGGCGCCGATGCCCGTAGCGTCGCCGCTCCCGTCGTCGTCGTCGTCGCCGGGGCGGTCACACCTCGACGCGCCGACGCTGTTGAATGATGACCTGCCGCCGTTTTCGTCGCCGGTGACGGCGGTGGCGAAGAAGCCGCTGCAGCTGCCGCCGCGCCACATCCTGATCGCAGCCACCTTTGGCGTGGGCCTGCTCGTCGGCGCCATCTTCGCCGTCGCCCTCGCCCCAAAAGCGCCAAAGACCGCCGCCGTCGACGACGTCTCGCTCGACGTCGCCCCGCTCGAGAGCCGCCCTGCCCTGTGTCCCGACCGCGCCGTCACGCCCGAAGAGCAGGCGCAGGCCGCCGCGTTTCTCGACGAGGCCCGCGCGCTGAAACGCGACGGACAATCGTCGAGCAAGATCATCGATCGGCTGCGTCTCGGCATCGCCAAAGACCCAGGCAACCACGCCCTCTTTTATGAGCTCGGCCGCGTCTCGTCGGGCAAAGAGCAAGACGACGCCGACGAGTGCGTGTGTCAGCTCTCGGCCGACTCGAAAGAGTGCTCCGCCGTCGAAAAAGCCCGCGGCCGCTGATCCACAACCCGGTTGTGCATCGCCTCAGGCTCGATCGAGCGCTCGGCACTCGTTGCCGTCGAGGCCGCAACAACAACGACGTGCTTCACTGCGCAATCAAGATGAGGCTCAATTCATCTTGTCGCGCGCGGCATCCGCACCACAAACCTCGCGCCCACGACTCACGCAGTCTCTGCATCCTGATTTCACCCGAGGTCTGCGGAGCGGCGCGACGAAGCTCGATCCCGGTCGAACCAGGTCGATGATGCATCGGTCAATCGCGACTGCCCCCGGACTCAGGATCGAGTCGCATGGGCCACGAGCGTCAGGCAAACCCGCGACGACGACGCCACCACCACTCGGCGGCGGCGAGCAGCACGACGACGGCGAGGGCCGCCGGCGTGTTCCACAAGGGCTCGGTCTTCTGGCGGTGCACGCGCACCTTCTGGTGATCGGTGAAGGGCAGGCCTTTGACGTCGTCGACGTCGACAGATTTGCCGCTGCCGGCGGCTGCGAGGGCGCGCAAGATGTCGGGACGCGCTTCGCCGTACAGCTTCTCGAGCGACGTCGCTCTGACGACAAAGACGTCTTCGTCTGAGCCTTTGACGCGGGCGTCGGCGCCGACGACGTCGACGCGGGCGCGCCAGGCGCCCGGCTTGTCGGGCAAGAGCCCCGCGCGAAACGTGCCGTCGGCGCCGGTCTCGCCGTCGAC
>JANNAY010001448.1:0-3278 GCA_031384945.1 Deltaproteobacteria bacterium | reverse complement strand
CTGAATCCGGCGCTCACGCAATGCGCCTCATCACCGAACGCGCGGCCGTTGTGAGCTGCGCCGCGATCCGCAATGAGCCGCGCCCATGACAACGAGAAATGACGACCAGGTCCAAATGCCTACGTCGCTCCCAAAGCCTCACTCCGTGCCAGTTGGACGGCCGTCATGAAGAAGCGACTCGGCGAGATCCTGATGGAACGCGGCATGATCGACGCCGACCAGTTGAACGCTGCGCTCTCGCACCAACGTCAGTGGGGCATGCGCCTCGGCACCGCGCTGGTCGCCAAAGGCTTCGTCGCCGAAGGCACCTTGACGCGCGTGCTCTCTGAATCGCTCGGCTTTCCGATGGTCGACCTGGCCAAGGTTGTCGTCGACCCGAAGGCCCTTGCCATCATCCCGCGCCGCACCTGTGAGCAGCACGATGTTCTGCCGCTCGCGCTCAAAGACCCGCCGGGCGGCAAGGGTCGCAAGATCTTGCTCATCGCCATGGCCGACCCGCTGAACGCCGCCGTCATCGACGAGCTCGGTTTCACCACCGACACCGTCGTCAAGCCGGCCATCGCGCAAATCTCGTCGCTCGAGCAGGCGATCCGCCGCTACTACTACGGGCAACGCGTCGAGATCGCGCCGCTCAACTTCGCCAGCAAGATGGCCCCGGGTGGCTTTCTCGCCGCTGGCGACGAGCCGATGACCATCACCGGCGCTGGCGGCGTCAACGAGCGCGTCATCGTCGGCAGAGAGACCATCAGCGACGCCGCCGTCGTCGTCGAGCTCAAAGACGAAGCCGACCCGCTGCCGCCGGGCGCGATGCAGCCGCTGCTCGATCCGTTTGCGACGCCCACGACCGCCCTGCCCGTCGACTATCTCGGCCAGCGCACCGGCGTGTTCTCGCTGCCCAACGGTCTGCCCCCCATCATGGGCAACCGCACTGCTGAAGGCGCGGCCATCCACGATGCCGACATCCTCAGCATTTCAAAGGCCTCTGACACCGAGGCCATCGAAGCCCTCGAAAAGAAGTTCTGGGCCCTCATGCGCGTGCTCGCGCGCCGCGGCCTCGTCACCAAAGAAGAATTTCTGCACGAGCTGCGCGCTGGCGACGAGGGCTAAGCCTTCGCGATCGCGGTGGCGCGCTCCAGCCTCACCACCACGGACTTCGACGTCGGCGTGTGGCTCTCGCGCGCGCGCGACTCGAGCGGCACCAGCGGGTTCAGCTCAGGAAAGTAGCCGCAGACGCAGCCTTTGGGGATGTCGTAGGCGACGACGCTGAAGCCTCTGACGACGCGTTCTTTGCCTTCGTAGACGCCTTTGACGTCGACGCGGTCGCCGTCGTTGAGGCCGCGGTCTTTGAGGTCGTTGGCGTTGACGAAGACGACGTCTCTGCGGTCGTAGATGCCGCGGTAGCGGTCGCTGTTCTCGTAGATGGTCGTGTTGAACTGATCGTGACTGCGCACGGTCATCAACAACAGCTCGCCCTCAGCGAGGCGCCAACGCGGAACGTCGACGACAGTGAGCTCGGCCTTGCCCGAAGCGGTGCGCCACTCGCGCTCGCGGGCAGAGTTGCGCAACACAAATCCTTCAGGAACGCGGACGCGGGCGTTGAAGTCGCCGAAGCCGTTCACGACGTCGGCGATGACGTCTCTGACAGCGTCGTTCGACGCGGCCATCTTTGACCAAGAGACCTTCGGCAAATCGCCGACGGTGGCCGCGGCGATGCCGCAGACGATGGCGACTTCTGAGCGCAAATGGCTCGACGCCGGCGGCAGCTTGCCTTCGCTCTTGTGCACGACGCCCATCGAGTTCTCGACGGTGACGAACTGCTTCACGCCAGCGACGACGTCGACCTCGCTGCGTCCGAGGCACGGCAAGATGAGCGCGGTCTCGCCGCAGGCGAGCTGCGTGCGGTTGGGCTTGGTCGCGATCTGCACCGTGAGCTTCGCTCGCTTCAGCGCGGCGTCGACGCGGTCGGTGTCGGGGGCGGCGGCGACGAGGTTGCCGCCGAGGGCGACAAAGACCTCAGCGTCGCCGGCTTCGAAGGCTTCGATGGCGTGCACGACGTCTTTGCCGTGGGCGCGGGGGCTGGTGATGCCGGTGCGCGCGTCGAGGGCTTTGAGAAACGGCTCGCCCATCGCCTCGTAGATGCCCATCGTGCGATCGCCCTGCACGTTGCTGTGGCCGCGCACCGGGCAGACGCCGGCGCCTTCGCGCCCGAGGTTGCCGCGCAAGAGCAGCAGGTTGACGATCTCTCTGACGTTGTCGACGCCGTTCTCGTGCTGGGTGATGCCCATGGCCCAGCAGGCGATGACGCGCTCGCTCTTCGCGTAGAGCTTGCCCAGCTCTTCGATGGTCGCCTGATCGACGCCGCTGCTGGCGACGATGCAGTCCCACGGCACGGCCTCGATGGCCTTCTGAAACGCCTCGAGCCCCGTCGTGTGCTCAGAGAGAAAGCGGCGGTCGAGCACGTTGCCGCGCTTTTTATCTTCGTCGAGCACCACTTTCATGATGCCTTTGAGCAGCGCCACATCGCCGTTGATCTTCACCTGTGCCCAGTGGCTGGCGATGGCGCTGCCGACGCCGAGCGCGCCGAGGCCCTTCTGCGGGTGCGCGAAGGTCTCGAGCGCCCGCTCGCGCAGCGGATTGACGACGACGACGGCGCAGCCGCGGGCCCGCGCCTCCATCAACGTTGAGAGCATGCGCGGGTGGTTGGTGCCCGGGTTCTGGCCGATGATGAAGATGCAGTCGGCCTTCTCGAAGTCTTCGAGCTGCACCGTGCCTTTGCCAATGCCGATGGTCGTCGACAGCCCCTTGCCGCTCGACTCGTGGCACATGTTCGAACAGTCAGGCAGATTGTTGGTGCCGTACGATCGCGTGAACAACTGGTACAGAAACGCGGCTTCATTGCCCGTGCGCCCCGAGGTGTAGAACATGGCTTTGTCGGGCGACGACAGCGATTTCAGCGTAGAGCCGATCAGCGAAAACGCCTCGTCCCACCCAATTGAAACATAGTAGTCGCTGTCTTTTCTCTTCACCAGCGGTTCGGTGAGTCGACCCTGTTGCTCGAGCCAATAATCGCCCTTGGTGCGAAGCTCGTCGACGGTGAAGCGGGCGAAGAAGGCAGCGTCGGCTTTGCGCACGTCGGCTTCGTGGGCGACGGCGCGGGCGCCGTTCTCGCAGAACTCGACGACAGAGCGGTGCGCAGGATCGGGCCACGCGCAACCGGGGCAGTCGAAGCCGTCTTTCTGGTTCACGTTCAAAAAGACGTGCAGCCCGCGCTTCAGCCC
>JANNAY010001402.1:0-4495 GCA_031384945.1 Deltaproteobacteria bacterium | reverse complement strand
CGGCTTCTTTGGCGTCGGCGAATTCGTCGGCGGTGACGATGAAGTCACGCACGGTGCAGAACTCGTGGACGATGCAGCAGTCGTCGTCGACGCTGCAGTCGTTCTGCTTCGACAGCTCGACCAGGGTGTCGACCTTGCTGGGGCCGCAGCCGACCAGGCCGCCGAAGCATGCGGCGGAGACGGCGACGACGACGACGGAGCGCATGAGCATGGGCGGGGTCTTACCAGAGAATCGGCCAGCGCCATGCCTCGCCAAAGACGCCGGTCACACGGTAGATTCTCAACGATGAAGGTCAATTCCAACGGGCTCAACAAGGGACTCAACGGCGCGGTCGAGCAGCTGAAGCAGGCGCACCAGGCCGCCGGCGGCTTGTCGTCCGAGATCCGCAACCTGGCGACGCCGTTCTACGAGCGGCTGACGCACGGCGGGGCGTTTTCAGAGGCGAAGCTGAAGCTCAAGCTGGCGCTGTCGCCGTCATCGCAGACGGCGATGACCGAGCTGTGGCGCATCGTCTTCGATACGCCGAAGTCCGAGACCCAGCGCAACGATCGACTGTCGACGTGGACGGCGTCGAACAAGTCGCTGCTCGGCTGGATGAGCAAAGACGCCCAGGCCATGATCGCCACCATCGTCGACGGACGCGGCGCCGCCAAAGGCATCGACGACGGCATCAACCGCGCCGAAGACGCCCTCGCCAAAGCCTTCGGCACCCCCGTCGTCGACAAAGGCGAACGCCAGGCCCTCAAGAGCTTCGCCCACGAAGCCCACTCCGCAGGCTTCACCGCCGCGGCCTACGGCGCCGACCTCGACGCGCTGATGAAGAAGACCGTGGTGATGTTCACGCCGGGGGCGAAGGCGGCGTTGCTGTCGCTGCGGTCGACGCTGGCCGATCCGTCGTCGACGAACGTGCAGCGGCGCGATGCGTTTCGCGCCTTTCAGCAGCAGCACCCCAACCTGAGCGCGAGCTTGTCGTTTGGCTCGATGGGCAAAGACCTCAGCGTGGCCGATTGGAGCGACGGTCGCTTCGCCGCCGCCGAGCAGGCCCTCAAAGACGCGTTCTCAAAGGCTGCGTGAGCGAGCCGAAAGACACCTACGACGTCGTCGTCGCCGAGCTTTCGCGCGGCAAGACGGGCGGCCTCGAGCTCACGCCAGCCGGCCTCACCTTGATCGCGCAGCGCATGGCCGCTGTCTCCGGCGACGACCGCCTCGATCGTTTGATGGGCGTGGTCGCAGCCCTCGAATTCGTCGCCACCCAAGAAAACGCCGCCGGCGCTGGGGCCAGCCTGCTCGCCATCGTGCTCGGCGTGGTCGAGCGCACGAACCTGACAGATGTCCAGCGCGCGGCGTGGGAGCAGCGGGTCAGGCAAACCGTCGGGCAGGGCGGGCAGGGCGATCTGGCGACGAAGGTGCTCGGCGGCGCGCGTCCAGAAGGCACGGTGCCCGCCGGTCCGGGCGCCCGCTTCGCTGCGCTGAAGAAAACCTGACAGCCGTCTGGATCACCAGCGGGCGAGGTCGCGCAGCGTCGCCGTCAGGTGCGCGTCGCTGACGAGAAACGCGTCTTCGAGCGAGGGCGCGTACGGCACTGGCGTGTCGAGGGCGCCGAGCACGCGGACCGGTCCGTCGAGGTGCTCGTACAGCTCTTCGCTGATCTTCGAGGCGATGCTCTCGAGCACCGAGCCGGTGCGCGAGTCTTCGCCGACGAGCAGCACCTTGCCGGTGTGGCGCACCGAGGCCTCGATGCGCTGCCAATCGAGGGGCACCAGCGAGCGCAGGTCGACGACGTCGGCGCTGACGCCTTCTGCGGCGAGGGCGTCGACGGCGGCGACGGCTTTGTGGACGTAGGCGCCGTAGGACAAGACGGTGACGTCGTCGCCCAACCGCCGAAACGCCGCCGTGCCGAGCGCAATGTGCGGCCGCTTCTCGTCGAGCATCTGCTTGATCTTGGGCTCGCGGTAGAGGGCGATGTGCTCGTAGAACAGCACCGGATCGTCGTCGACCACGGCGCTGTACATCAGCGCCCGCGCGTCGTGCGGCGTCGACGGCACCACGATCTTCAAGCCGAACGAACGGAAGAACCACGGCGACGTGTCTTGCGAGTGAAAGGGCCCGGCGCGGCGCAGTCCGCCCCACGGCATGCGCAGGGTCATCGGGACTTTGGTGCCAGCGCGGTAGTGCAACTTGGCCGCATTGTTGACGACTTGATTGAAGCCCGACGCCACGAAATCATTAAACTGCATTTCGCCGATGGGACGCAGCCCGACCAGCGCCGCACCGACGCAGGCGCCGACGATGGCGCCCTCTGCGATCGGCGCGTTCAAGATGCGATCACCATATTTTTCGAGCAGCGGCTTCAGCAGCAGAAAAGCATTGCCGTACGGCGGCGCCAGATCTTCGCCGATCAAGAACGCTTCGGGAATTTCTTGCACCACCTCGAGCAGCCCGTGGCCGCAGGCGTCGAGAAAGGTCGCGCCTTTCGGGTGAAATTCGGGCGCCGGCTCGATGGCGCGCAGCTCGGTCTTGACGACGCCAGAGAAGACGCGGTCGCCGTGGGCGCGGGCGACGTCGCCGCTGGAGAAGACGCCGCGGCCGGCTTTGTCGGCGTCGGGCCAGGGGCGCTCGCGCAGCCCATCGACGACGCGGTCGATGCGTCTGACGGCGTCAGCCTGCCAGGCGAGCACTTCGCGCTGCTCGATGACCCCGTCGGCCGCCAACGTCGCCGCCAGCCGCGCCAACGGATCCCGCGTCGCCCACTGCGCGTACTTCGCCTTGTCGACGTAGCCCTTCTCGGGCGTCGACGGCAGCTCGAAGCTGAGCGCGGGATCGGCGCCGAGGTAAAGCATGTCGTCGTGGTGGGCGTGTCCGGCCATGCGCATGGCGACGGTCTCGATCAGCGTCGGACCGTGCCCTGCGCGGGCGCGGTCGGCGGCCCAGGCAAAGGCGGCGGCGATGGCCACGGCGTCGGTGCCGTCGACGACGACGCCGGCGACGCCGTAGCCGACCGCCTTGTCGACGAAGCTGCGCACCTTCGACTGCTGCGACACCGGCGTCGACAGCGCCGTCTGGTTGTTCTCGACGCAAAAGACACACGGCAGCTTGTGGGCGGCGGCGAGGTTGTTGGCCTCTTGCCACTCGCCGAGCGACGAGCCGCCCTCGCCGATGAACGAGAACGCCACGCGCTGCTCGCCCTTGCGCTGAAACCCGAGGGCCGCGCCCGTCACCGTGCACGTCGCGATCGACAGCGGCGCCGCGACCATGAAGACGCCGCGCTCGGCGAGGCCCAGGTGCAGGTCTTTGCCGTCGTTGGGCGGTCCGGCCTTGCCGACCTGGGCGTTGAGGCACATCGCGAGGCCGTCGTCGCGGCCCGTGCTCAGGAATTCGGCCTCATCGGCCACAAAGGCGAGGGTGACGGCGAGGTCGCGGATCAGCGGGCCGACGACGTCGCCCGTCCAGCCGGAGGGTTGGATGTGCGGCTTGCCGGCCTTGAGGCGCAGGGCCATGGCGCCGATGGCTTCTTGTCCGAGCGAGCGAAAGCCTTTGCCCTGAAAACCCTTCTCGCCGTAGCGCATCTCTGACGACAAGAAGAGCTGCTTCAGCTTGTTGTCGACGGCGCGGGTCAAAATCACGTTCTTCAGCAGCGCCTTTTTTTCGTCGGCGCTGATGCCGGCGGCGATGGCTTCGCGGGCGAAGAAGCCGTCGACGTCTCTGGCGAGGCGGGCGACTTCGACGGCGTGGCGGGCGCCGACGTCGACGAAGGGCTGGGTCTCGGGCAGGTCGCCGCCCTCTTTGCCAGAGGGGGGGTGCTGCAATTCGTCGATCAGGGCCCGCGTCAACGTCGACGACAGCGCCAAAAGCGCCTCGGGATCTTTCGTCTCGGTGCCGGCCTTGGCCCAGGCTTTTTTCGCCGCCACCCAGGCAAACGGATGGGTCTCGACGACGTAAGACAGGAAGCGGGGGCCAACGGCGGCGGCGGCGGAGGCGGATTTGACGTCGACAGCGGCGGCGGATGTGGAGACGGCGACCATGTCGGCGCCATGGCACGCCCGAAGCCGGTCGTCAGCGCCTGCGGACGCCGCCAGGGACAGATCGGGGGCCGCTGTTGGCGAGCTTGACCGCCGGGGGGGTGGCCCCTATCGTCGAAATTGTTCGGGCCACTGTCGTCGTCGTCGTCGTCTTCTTCGTCGTGTCTTGTTGCGGAAGGTCTGGAGCGCGCTTTGGCCATCAATCGCGACAAGATCTACGAAGGCGCGATGAAGCTCCTGACGGGGGGCAAGCCTGAGAAGGCCATCGAAGAGTTCAAGAAGCTGCTCACCGACGATCCCAAAGACGTCCGCACGCTGCTGAAGATCGCCGAGACGCAGTACCAGAAGATGGGCAACCGCAAGGACGCCCTCGTTCACTACGCGGCGGCGGCGACCATCTACAGCGACCAGGGTTTCTTCTTGAAGGCGGTCGCCGTCTTCAAGCAGATGCTCACCGTCGACGCGACGAACCCTG
>JANNAY010001347.1:0-2478 GCA_031384945.1 Deltaproteobacteria bacterium | reverse complement strand
CTGAATCGTTCGCGGGCGGCATGGCGCTGCGGCCGCGGTCGTCGTCGTCGATGTCGATGTCGAGCGCTTTGGGCCGGCCAGATGTTCGTTGTTTGTGCTGCGCACGGCCAGGTGAAGCGGTCGGGTTTCGCGGCGCTTTCGCGGCGAACGAGCGAGCGGCTCGAGCGCCTGGTGCTCAAACGCGGTCGGCGATGACGTCGGCGCAGACGAAGCTGAAGGCCATGATGCTCAGCGACGGGTCGACGCTCGGCGCGGTTGGAAACACCGACGGGTCGGCGACGTAGACGTTGTCGCTGCCGAAGACGCGGTGGTCGACGCCAACGACGCCGTGTTTGTCGTCGACGGCCATGCGGCAACCGCCACCCGGATGCGGCGCGGCAAAGACATTGCGGGCAGGGCGGACGTCGACGCCAGCGACAGCTTCGTCGATGGAGGCTTCGTCGTAGACGCGGGTGTCGTTGACGTCGCCGAAGAAGACCTCGCTGGCGCCGGCGCGAAACAGCAAGCGCGCCTGCTTCTGCCAGGCGTCACGCAAGCGGAGCGCGTTGGCGCCGCCGAGCGGCACGTGCACCTTGCGGCGGCCGCCATCGATCGAGATGCGGCCTTCTTCTGCATCGTCGATCCACGCGATGGTGCCGCCCAATTGCTTGTAGCGGCTGAAGATCTCGCGCTGGCGTTTGCCGCCGACCAACAGGCACGCAGCGAGGGTGCCGGGGTGCAGCTGGTTGGCCATCAAGAGATAGCCACCTTCGACGTAGCGGCCATCTTTTTCTGTTGCGAGGCGAAACTGCTCGACGCCCCAGGCAGCGGGGATGTTGCGCCACTGCGTGATGTCTTCGTCGAAGAACGCGTGGGCCTGCGCGCAGGGGTTGCAGAAGAAGTGCTCACCGAGGTGCGGCAGGCGACTCTTCAACCCGGCCCCTCTTCGATCGACTTGTGAGAGCAGCAGGTGTGGCGAGGCGTAGCCGCCGGCGGCGACGACAAAGGCCTTGGCTTTCAGCGTCAGTTTCGTCGACGTCAATTCGCCGCTGGCGCGGTCGACGACGGCGCACTCAAGGGTGTCGCAGCGGCCGGTCAGCGACGAGAAGCGCAGCGCTCTGACGTCGGCGTAGACGCGGGCGCCGGCGAGCAGCGCGCGCGGCAAATAGGTGACGAGCTGCGACTGCTTGGCGTCGTAGGCGCAGCCCTGCATGCAGTGTCCCGAGCGGACGCAGCCGCGGCGCGCCTGCGGCACCTTCTCGACGGCCCAGCCGAGGGCGCGGGCGGCGTCTCTGACTTTGCCGTTGATGACGTTGACGTAGCCGTCGTCGGCGAGGTGAACGTTCAGATCGCGTTCGAGCTGCGCGAAGTGGGGCGCGAGCACAGCAGCGCCGTGGCCGGTGACGCCAAACTGTTCTTCCCACAAGCGCAAGCGATCGGCGGGCGTGCGGAATGAGTCGGCCCAGTAGTGCACCGAGGCGCCGCCGACGTTGTTGCCGTAGGTGAGGGCAGCGCCGCCGTCGTCGGAGGTGTCGAGGCCGCGTCCGCCGTCGATCTTCGCCAGCATGTTGAGCTCGCGCTGATCGAAGTCTTTCGACGCGTGGTAGCCGCCCTGCTCGACGACCACGACCTTCTTGCCGGCCTCGGCGAGGCGGCAGGCGAGTGAGGCGCCGCCGCAGCCGGATCCAACGACGACGACGTCGGCTTCTTCGACGGCGTCTTTGCGCAACTGTGTCCCCACCACGATCGGCAGGTCGTTCGAGCCGTATTGCGTCACGCGTCTCTCACCGTGAGGTAGCGCCCGTGCGACGCTGGCGGCTTCTCGGTCGGCTGCCACGGTCCGTCGTAGCCGATGGCCGCCCACACCGCGGGGTGCGCGTAGTACGCGATCGAGCAGAGCTGCTGCAGCCCGGCGCAGGCCTGGACGACGACGTCGGGACCGCGCCGCAACAGCCGCGTGAGCACCGCCGCGCGGTCGTCGCGCGACAACGAAGTGAAGCGTCCGAAGAAGCCGAACAGCGGCGGCGCGTGCTCCAACACCTGCAACGCGGCCTTCAGGTCTTCGCGCGCCGCGGCGGACTGCGAGAAGACTTCTTCGTCGACGCGTTCGACGACGCCGACCGCGCAGCCGGCGGGGTAGGCGCCCGCAGCGGGGAAGAGGGCGTCGACGAGGGCGCCCACGACGACGGCTTCTTTGACGCTGAGGGCGACGGGCTCGCCGATGACGCGCTTGTCGACGACGTAGCCGCCGTCGAACCAGCGCAGCGCGCCGCCAATGCCGAGGGCCGCGGCGCCGACGACGCCGCCCTGCACGAGGCGTCGTCGCGTGACGTTCACGGCAGCTCCAACGACCACAGCGCGGGGGCGTCGACGTTTTGCATGCGCTCGAAGCCGGCGGCGTCGACGAGAAACGCTTGTCCGTCGGCGCCGAGGTCCCACAGCGATCCACGCAGCGGCGCTGACACGGCGCCCTTGAAGCCGGCGGCGCGGGCGCGGGCG
>JANNAY010001291.1:0-2404 GCA_031384945.1 Deltaproteobacteria bacterium | reverse complement strand
GCGGGGCGCTGACCAGCGTGTCGATCGGCGTGCCGGTGGTAAGGGCAAGCTCGACCTCGGCACCTGGCAGGCGCTCTACCTGTGGGAGCACCGAAAGAGCGCCCACCGCCGTCGCCTCACCGTCACCGTGATCGGACAATGAAGGCCGTCGTCTTCGACATGGACGGCGTGCTCGTCGACAGCGAGCCGCTGTGGCACGAGGCAGAGCAAGACGTCTTCGGCCGCTACGGCGTCGCGCTCTCGGTCGCCGACTGCCAGCAGACGACGGGCGTGCGCATCGACAACGTGGTTCGTCACTGGCGCGAAAAGTTCCCCGACAACTTCAAAGACGTCGACGACAAAGACGTCGTCAGCGCTGTCGTCGCCGAGGTCGTCGCCCGCGTGAAACAGCGTGGAACACCGATGCGCGGCGCCTTCGAAGCCATCGAAGACGTGGCGCGGCGCGGGTGGCAGGTGGGGCTGGCGTCGTCGTCGCCGCTGTCGATCATCGACGCGGTGCTCGCGCGCTTGCAGGTGCGCAGCCGCTTCGCCGCCGTCGTGTCCGCCGAGCACATGCCTTCGGGCAAGCCCGATCCGATGGTCTACCTCGAGGCCTGCCGCGCGCTTGGCGTCGCCGCAGAAGACGCCGTCGCCATCGAAGACAGCAACAGCGGCATCAAAGCCGGACTCGCCGCGGGCATGGTCACCATCGCCGTCCCCGACACAGCAGCAGCAGCCCCCGAAGCACTCAAAGACGCGCACGTGGTGCTGGGCTCGCTGCTCGAGCTGCCGCCCATTCTCGATGGCCTCGCCCGTGGGTTGCGACCCCGCCGGGCCACGCACGCGGATGCGCCGGCGCTGTCGGCGTTGATTTCGTCGTCGGTCGACGCGCTGCAGACTGAATTTCTCGACGAGAAACAGCGCCTGTCGAGCCGCGCGATCATGTCGCTCGACACGCAGCTCATCGACGATGGCACCTACTTCGTCGTCGAGATCGTCGAGTCCGCCGGCCACGGCGCGCGCCACATCGCCGGCTGCGGCGGGTGGAGCCGGCGCAACACCCTCTACGGCGGCGACGGCGCCAGTGGCCGCGACCTTTCGCTTCTCGACGTCACGACAGACCGTGCCCGCGTGCGCGCCATGTACACGCACCCGCGCTTCGTGCGCCGCGGCGTCGCCTCGTTGATCTTGAAGTTGTGCGAGAGCGCCGCCCGGCGCGAAGGCTTCGCGCGGGCGCAGCTGGCGTCGACGTTGGCGGGCGAAGCGCTCTACCGCCGCGACGGCTGGGTCGAGGTCGAGCGCTTCGTCGACGACCGCGGCGGCGCCCCGGTGCCCTTGATCACAATGACAAAGGCGCTCTGAGGCTCAGCGTCGTCGACGAAGCACGTCGCGCAGCAGCGGCCGGCCCGAGGGTTTCAGCGCGAACTGCAGCGTGCTCGCGTCGCCATTGGACAGCGTGAGCGTCTGCTCATGCTCGTCGTAGCCCGGGCGGCGGGCGATGAACACGTGCCGGCCGGGCGTGAGCGTCCACGGTCCCCGGTCGGCCTGCACGGCGCCGTCGATGAAGACGCGCGCGTCGCCGGGCTCGAGCGTGGTGACGGTGACGGTGGGGGGCGCGAGCGCGATGGTGACAGGACGGCGGACGCCGTGGTCGTCGACGACGATGACGTGATCGCCGACGGGGACGTAGACGATGACGGGGATGGGCCGCGGCCACGGGCGTGAGTCGACGTCGATGACGCCGTCTTTGGGTTCGTCGAAGCGCAGCTCGAGCTGATCGCCGATGCGGCGCGCGGTCGGCGTCACCGCGGTCGGCGGCACCGCGGTCGGCATCGACGTGTCCGTCGCGTTCGACGCGTTCGCCGCGTTCGCGGTCGTCGTCTTTGGCTGTGGCGCATTCGACGAAAGCGCCACGGCGACAACGAGGATGACGAAGACGGCGACGGCGCAGGCACCACCGACGGCGGCCGCCAGCTTCCAAGAGGCCGTTTCTGCCAACGCGGCCCGCGGCGCTGAGGTCGTCATCGACAGCAGTGGCGCCGGAAAAGTCGTCGAAGCGTGAGGCTCGTGTTGGCGCGTGGTCGACGGCAGCGGCACCGAGGTCTGGCGCCGCTCGCGCGCTTCGATCGTGGCCGAGGCAAGGCTGGAGACGACGCGAGCGACGTCGACGTCGGCGGCGCCGTTGCCGAGGGCGGCGGCGGCGTCGGCGCAGGAGTCGAAGCGGGCGGCCGGATCGCGCTCGAGCATACGGGCGACGGCTTCGTCGACGGCGCCGTCGACCTCGCCGACGACGCTGCGCACGCGCGGAATGGGCTTCTGCAACACAGCCGTCATCACCTGCACCTGGCTGTCGCCGCCGAAGAGGGCGGTGCCGGTGAGGAGCTCCCAAAGGACGACGCCGAGGGAGAACTGATCGCTCTTGCCG
>JANNAY010001245.1:0-2148 GCA_031384945.1 Deltaproteobacteria bacterium | reverse complement strand
CGCCTTCGCCGCCTTTGCCTCTTGCTCAGAGACGTCGACCATTTTGACGACGTAGCCCTCGCCGCCGAGAAACGACTGCATCTCTTTGACGAACGCGTCGTACTCGGCGCGCGGGATGTCGAGCTTGGTCTTGTGGCGCTGCTGGTAGGTCTGGTCGAGGGCGGCGAACTTGCGCAGCTCGACGGCGCGCAGGCCGACGTCGATGAAGCCGGCGGTGACCGCCTGGGCCGTGTCGCCGTTCTCGGGCTGCAGGATCACGCTCTCACGGGCCATCTTGCCGCCACCGGTCGACGGCACGTTGGGCGCCAGCACCTTGATGACGCGCGGGACGCTGCCGCCGAATTTGGTGCCAGAGAACTTGGCGGCGACGAGGTCGCTGACGGCGAGGGCCGCCTGGGCGAACGCGGTCATTGCTTGCTGGGCCATGGAAGCTTCCTCCGAACGAACAGGGCGGCGTGAGGCTGCGCCGCGCTCCCCGCTGGGTCAAGCAATCGGCCGGTGCCTGGCCGCATGTCGCGTTGACGTGAACCACAGAAGGCGGCGAGAACGAACGCGTGGGCGTCATCGGCTCCGTCTTCCGCTTCTTCACCGGCGCCGCCGTCGACGTCTTCTACCGTCGCCGCGTCATCGCGGGCGCCGTGCCACAGACGGGCTCGGTGCTGTTGGTCGCCAACCATCCGAACGCGCTGCTCGACCCCATCGTCGTGCAGTCGAGCGCCGGACGCCGGGTGCGCATGCTCGCCAAGGCGCCGTTGTTCACGATGCCGGGCGTGTCGGTGCTCGTGAAAGGCATGGACTGCTTGCCCGTCTACCGGGCCAAAGACGGCGCCGACACCAAAGCCAACGCCGCCACCTTCAAAGCCGTCGAAGACGCCCTCGTCGCTGGCGACTGCGTCCTGATTTTTCCTGAAGGCATCTCGCACGACGAGCCGTCGCTGCAGCCGTTGAAGACGGGGGCGGCGCGCATGGCGCTGCAGGCCCAACGCGCGGGCGCCGACGTCAACGTCGTCTGCGTCGGCCTCAGCTACGCCGACAAATTGCGGTTTCGATCGACAGCAGCCGTCGACGTCGGCGCCGCCATCGCCGTCAAAGACTTCGTCGGCGACGACGCCGTCGACGCCCTCACCGCACGCATCGCCGACGGCCTGAAGCAGGTGACGGTCAATCTCGAGAGCTGGGAAGACCTGCCGCTGCTCGAAGCCATCGACGCGATCTGGCGGCAAGACGATCCTGAGCGGTCGCGGCGCTTGAAGAACCTCGCCGAGGGCACGGCGGCGCTGCGGCAGGCTGATCCCGCTCGTCACGACGAGCTGCGCACGCGGCTGTCAGACTGGCTCTTTCGCCTCAAGCGCCTCGGCCTGCGGCCCCACGACGTCGCCGAGGGCAGCGTCGACGCCCGCCGCGATCCGGTGAAGCTGTTGCGGTTTCTGCTGCGCAACTTCGCCGCCGCCACCTTCGCCTTCCCCGTCGCCCTCGCCGGCGCCGCCTTCTGGTTCGTGCCCTTCTGGCTCGTCCACCTCGTCTTTGTGCTCGCCAAGCAAGAGAAAGACACGGGCGCCTCGGTGAAGGTGCTCGCGGGCCTGGTGTTTTTTCCGCTCTGGTGGGTGGCCGCCGTCGCCGCCGTCGCCGTCGTCGTCGACCCCGCCGTCGCCGCCGTCGCCGGCGTCGCAGCCCCCGGCGCCGGCATGACCACGCGGCACTTCTTTCGCCGGCGCTTTTTTGCTGCCCAGCAGCTCGCGACGTTCGTCAGCCTCGGGATGCGCGGGCAGCTGGTGGCCGATCTGGCGCGCGAGCGTGACGGCTTTACCCGCGAATTCGACGACGTCGCCGCCCGCGTCGAGGCACTTCGTGGCGCCCCAACGCCGGCCGCGTAGCGTCGGGAACCGGCGGTTCGGATCCGGTGTCTTACCTTGGGCCTCGGGCATATGTCCGAGGCACCCCGCTCGTCGAGGCTGAAGCCGGCAAAGCCGATTGCAGACTCGAGGAGTGGTGGTGTAAGAGCGCGGGCCCCAACGGTTCTTCAGGGATCGGGGGGCGAAACAGATTCTGCCTCAGAAGACACGACCAAACGGAGTCAGCGATGTTTGAGAGCTTTGCCCACCGCGTCCAAGAAGCCGGTCTCTGGGCCGTCCCGATCTTCGGCATTGG
>JANNAY010001156.1:0-5870 GCA_031384945.1 Deltaproteobacteria bacterium | reverse complement strand
TGATGTCGACAATCGGGCGAAACGGCACCCCATTGAACGGGTACGCCCACGGCGGCCGGTCGAGCGGAAAGATCTGGCGACCGAAGCGGTCATGCAACGACGTGCCCAGAAATCCCGGAACAAGAACCAGCTTTCTCTTCTTCGACATGCGGTACCCCTTGTGACAAACTAGCACGAACAGGTGCACGATCGAGAGGGGGCGAGAGCATGGCTGTTGAGAATCGCGATGAACCGGGAAATTGGCGCAAGGGCTTTGTTCATCTGGTGGGTGAGAAAGCCTACAAAGAGGTCACATTCCTCGATTGCAACGGGGTGGGTGTCTTTGAGGGCGACATCGTTCTGGGCAGCACGCTCCAGCTCCAACTCGAGCTCGCCGCGCGTCCGCCCATCATCCCGCTCGTCGGACACGAGCTGCTCGGGCTGGGAATCGTCGGTGGCAACTTTCGGTGGCCAGACAAGCGCATTCCTTACCGACTCGACGGATCCCTCGCGAACGAGCAACTCGTCCTCGACGCCATCGCGCACTGGGAGGCGAACACGGCGATTCGATTTGTGACGAAGACGGCCGCGCACACGAGCTGGGTCAACTTCCGCGATGCGGGTGGCTGTTGGTCCTACGTCGGCCGGCAGGGTGGTCGACAAGATGTGTCGCTCGACGGTGCCGCCAGCCTCGGCAACACCATCCATGAGATCGGCCATGTGGTCGGGCTGTGGCACGAGCAGAGCCGCGCGGATCGCGATAAGTTCATTACTCTTTATTCCGACAACATCGATCCACAGTTCATGAACAACTTTACGCAGCACATCACCGATGGCGACGCTCTCGGTACATACGACTATGGGTCGATCATGCACTATCCACGCAACGCGTTCTCTCGCAATGGATTAGATACGATTGTGCCGAAGCAAGAAACCGTCATCGGTCAGCGAACGGCGCTCTCCGCAGGCGACATCGCCGCCGTGCTCAAGCTCTATCCCTGATCGCGCGGCACGAGCAGCGGCGCGGCGAAGGTAAAGAGCGGCACAAGCACCGCGCCCACAACGCCGGGCACCTCGGGGAACATCTCTGCGAAGCAACGGCTCGTGGCGAGCACCCAGATGGCGAAGCCGACCGTCGACAGCGCCAGCTGTGGCAGAGCGCGCACGCCCTGTAGGCGCCACAGGTACGCGGGCGTGCCGAGTAGCAACGCGACGACGACGACGCCGAAGAGCACTTTCGTTGTCGAAGCGTCGGCGCCCGCGCCCGCACCGACGGAGGCGAGGGTGCCGTCGAGAAAGACGAAGAGCGACACCGTCTCCGTCGGCAAGAGCTTGATGAGTTGGCTCGCGTAGGTGTCACCGTTGTTGGCGGCATCGGCGACGACGCCCTTCGGCGGCGGTGCGGGCTTGCGGATGGTTCGGCTCATGTTTCCGTCCAGAAGCAGACCCACGGCTGCTGCGGCAGCGCGCGCGCCGCCAAGTCTTCGAAGCGGCGCCGTGTCAGCGGATCGAAAAGCTCGGCGGTGCGGAGTGAGGCGACCAGCAGCGGGTCGCCGCGTGGTGCTCGGCGGTTCAGGCACTGGACGTCGACGAGCTCGCCGAAATGGCGGTCGAGGTTGTTTGCGGCGGTGACGAGCAGGTCGGGAGAAACGTGGCGCGCGAAGTTGTCGCTGCGCGCGGCGTGCAGACCCATGCAGCCGAGCACGGGGTCGGTCCACTTTGCATAGAGGAGCGACTCGACAAAAAACGCTGAGTCGGCTGTCTTGCCGAGCTCTCCCGCCGCGAACAGTTGCTGGCCCAGCTGCAGCTCGCGCACGAAGCGGGGCTCGCGCTCTTTCTCGTGCGTTCCGCGCCGTGGCACGAGCAGCAGGTTCTGGCTGACGTCGACGGCGCCATCAGGATGAACGACGATCCCAATGACGGTGACGCGGTCGGGGAGCGTGGCAGCCGTCATCTCCAAAGGCGGCCAACCATCAGCGTCGATGCGCAAGCCAAACGAACGCTCGCTGAGGGGGAACACGGCTTGGCGAACGCGCGCAAGCCCATCGTCGTGAAACGCCGAGCCACCCTGACCGACAAAAGGACGGAGCGGCACCGGCGGATGCAGCGCTGCGCCGCTCAGCACCTGTCGCGTGGTCGTCACCTGTACCGAGTCGAGCTGGCGCAAGGCGTCTTTGTCGAGGTCGCCGTCGTAGGCGACGACGACGGCGACGGCAGACGACCCCGCCGCGAGGTGATGCACCGGTGAAATTTGACTGCGCCCAAGGAACACGTCGTCGTGATCGAAGGTCTTCAGCGCGAGCAGCGGCAGCAGCGTGGGCAGAAGCGCGCCCTGCATCGGGCCCACGCTCTCCGATGGCGTCACTACTTGAGATTGCCCGGCCCTCAGCAGCGCTTGCTCGAGCGGGCTGTCACCGGCCTGCGGTGTGACCGTGACCGTCTCTCCGTCGCGTACGTAGACATCGGCGCGCGAGAAGACGCGGTTGCCGATGCGGAAGCTGACCTCGTAGAGGCCCGGTGGAACGTTCTCTTCCACGCGTTGGTTCCGAGCGGTTCGAAACGCCGATTGTTTGCCGGTGATCGTGACCACGGCGACGGGCTCACGCGCTTCAGCGATCAGGGTCCCGCGGAGTGGCGCTGCAAGATGGCCGATCGCTGGCGCAACGATGGCGGCCTTGAGCACGGCGTTGGCGGCGTTCACGGCGATGTCACCGACGCCGGCAATGCTGCTGACGACGACGCCAGTGACGTCTTTCGGTTTGACGCTGACAATCGCGCCGGGCGGGGGCGGCGACCCCGGCGCAGCAATGCTGATGGTGACGGCCTCGTCGGTCCGCAGGTCGATGGCTGCTGGAATTGGAAAAGCGACGCCGTCGCTTCGCTCGACGACGACCCCGTACAGGCGTCGCGGAAGAGCCGGGCCAAACGCCGGCGGTCCGGCGTCTGGGGGCGATGAAAAACGGCGGAGAATGATGTTGCCCAGCCGCACGGAGATGGCGAGCTCGGCGTGTGGGCCAGGTGGCTCGACGACGACCTTCAGCGGGCGCTCGTCGAGCGGCAAGCGCTCTCGCAGCGGCTTGGTTTCGGGCCCGCGCGTGACGTACTCAGGCTTGTTGTAGACGTGCGTCCAGTTCTTCAGCTTGGCGAGCTCATTGCCCACAACACGCTTGACCTCAGCCGCGATCGACGGCGACGTGACGCGATAGTCGCCGTTCACGTCGTCGGGCTCGGCCGCGAGACCTTCGCCATCGAGCGCGCGCAGAAGGGCGCTCGTCATCACACCCAGCCCATCAATGGCCGCCACCGCCGTCCCGCGTGGCGAAACGGAGTACAGGACGGCCTGTGCACGCGGGCCAAGCCGCTCTGGCACGAGATTGAGGCTGGCCACTCTCGGCGGCTTATCGTATGGTAAATTACGGCAAGCATCGATGAAATAGAACTGCTGCGGCGGCCCATCCTCTCCCAGCAAGTCAAGCAACTCGCTGATGTCCAACATCTCGCTGCCGTCGGAGAAGTCCTGGAAATCAGCGGTGAGCACCGCGGCGCGCCCCTGGGTCTGGGCGAAGTCACCGTAAAATTGGATGCCGTGACCGGCGAAGTAGAAGTAGAGGACGTCGTCGTCTTTTTTATTGTCGCGGATCGCCTTGATCGCGTCCTTCACCGCATGCTGCGTCGGCCTGATTGCACCGGGCGCGGCGGGCGAGGTGAGAAGCGTGATGTCTGCGGCGGCCACGAGCCCGTGTTTGAGCAGCGCAGCGCGAAAGGCGACGGCGTCGTTCACCGCCGTGGTGAGCGGCATCGATGCGTAATCGTCGATGCCGATGATGACGGCCCGCGCCGTCACAGGCTCTCTCTTTCGGCTGCCTTGACGGTGCGGGTGGCGAGGCGGCCTGCGCTGTCACGGTCGATCACGACCTCACAGCGTCGGTTGCCCATCCAGTCCATGTAGACCAGCTTGAGTTCTGTGCCGCCGAGCTCGACGACGAGGTAGCCGTTGCAGCCCATGTCTTGCCGCACGCCAGTTTCTCGGGGGAAGCGCGGTGCGTCTTCAACCCAGCGGATGAAGGAGGGGTGCTTCGGCTTCTTCTTGACGCCGAACGGATAGCCACCGTGTCCGACGCATGTGCCGATGAACGGATAGCCCTCGGCGGGCGCGGCGTCGTTGAAGCTGCAGTAGTGGACGTGGCCCCACGCCCAGAAGTCGACCAGCGATTGCGTCGGGTGAAAGAAGTCGTCGGAGAAGTCGGCGATGTCCTTGTAGAGCTGTCCGCGCCCCGCGAAGACGGTCATGAAGTCGTAGGCGTTTTCAGAGGTCAGAAGGATGTTCGAGAGGCCCTTGCTGCGGCCCTCGCGCAAGGCTTTCAGCAGCCAGTCGAGCAGCAACGGGTTGTTGTACCTCTCGAGCTGCAAGCTGTTCGTGTCACACCCGATGATTTGGTAGTGATCCCCGACGAGTCGAAAGTAGCTTCCCTCCTGCTGATCTTGGGTCGGGAACTTCTCTTGTCGGTAGTGAATGTCGTTCCAATACCCTTGGTTTCCCGAGTACTGCTCATGGTTGCCTGCGAGGGCGAAGACCTTCGACCCTCCCTCGAGGATGGGCTTCATCGGGCTTCTGTAGAACTTCCGGTACTCTTCCTCACGGCCGGCGTAGTAAATGTCGCCCAGCTGCAAAACGTACGGATACTTGGCCTCTGCCAACTGCCGCGCGATGTATTGTGAGTGAACCAAACCGGTGCCAAAGTCCGCGACAATTGCGACCTTGAGAGGCTGCCCAGCCGGCGCCTTGAGCGGATACTTGAATTGCGAAATCTTGCTGTGGTGCCACTGAAAGAGTGCCGACGCGCGAGCGCGGTTGGCCTGGCCCACCTTCGGAATTTTGACCTGGCCGCAGTTCACGATCCAGCCCATCAGATCGCCGAAGGTCTCAAAGGTGTGGTCTTCCACCCGGTACGACGCAGGATCGGGCGTGAGCTCGTCGGACCAAGCGGGAAATCGGAAGTCCGCGGCGGGCCGCTTCGCTGAGTCGCGCTCGAGAAGCACTGGTGCCAACAGCGCGGTGTCGAGCGTGTCGGGATCGGCGGCGAACGCGGTCTTGATGCGTTCGAGCTCGGACAAGTAGGCGTCGCGGTCGACGGAGGCGTCGACGATGCGCGCGTCGCCGTCGACGCCGCTTGTGAGGCTCGCTTCGCGAACGAGATAGTCGAGCGCTTCGCTGGTCAGCAGCGGGAGATCGGTCGTTGGCGTGACCTGCGGCGTCGAGGCATCTGCCGCAGTAACGGCGCCTGTGGACATCAACTCACGACGACGGCGCAGTGTGCCGTGTAGCTTTGCGTCTTTGTTCATATGAACCCCGCTTCAAAGTTCACATCCGGGTTGTGCAGCAGTCAAGAGGTTCAAGCCGGCCGTGCAGGTCGTCTCCACGGATGACGCCGAGCAAGCCTGTCAGGCATAAGCACAAATACATTGAATCGCGGCTCTTGGTTCACATAATCTATATTATCGAACAGTGCAATTTCCGTCAAATCTACTGACTAGAACGTCCTGAAGAACGACGCCCGCCACTGCAAACAACACCGACGCATCGGTTTCAGTCTTGCGACGTTGATGAGACCATCGCCGTTGAAATCGGCGGTAGCGCCCGGTCCCGCCTGCAAAGTCGTCCCGCAAAGACCAACGGTGCCGACACCGAGATCTGTTGACGCCTGCGACCGCGACGTCTGTCGGCCTGAAAGTAGGCCACCCGGTTTCAGGTATCCGTCCGGCGAACCGCGTCGTGACGTCGACGGCGTCTGCGCTTAGCGCCGGCGGATGTCCAAGTCAGCAGAGTGGCGAACTCATCTCGAGAAGTGGAAGGCCAGCGACCTGAGCGCCGACGCCTTCGCCGAACAGCA
>JANNAY010001135.1:0-11023 GCA_031384945.1 Deltaproteobacteria bacterium | reverse complement strand
GGCAGCTTCGTCGTCGTCGTCGTCGTTGGCGTTGTGGTCGTCGTCGTGCCGTCGTCGGCGGGGTCGAAGCCGGCGGCGCGGTCGTCGACGACGACGGGGACATCGTCGTCGACGACAGCGGGGGCGTCGTCGACGACGGGGGCGTCGTCGGCGGGGTCGACTGCGGCGAGCGTGGCGGTGGCGATGCAGACGACGAGGGCGAGCACGGAGAAAGGCTCCCCGACGGCGGAGACGACGCCACGCACGACGGCGGCGACAACTGATGCGACGGTGACCACGGCGACCACGACGGCGGCCACGAAGCGCTGCTGCTTCGACAAAAGCGCCGCTTGGCCGGGGCGCGGCGAGACGACGACGGCGGTGGCGAAGCCGGCGACGAAGCCAGCGCCGTGGGCGACGACGTCGACGAAGGGCAGCGCCGAGATCGCGCCGTTGGCGACGACGATGAGGATCCAGCCCGACAGCGGCACGCGCAGCCCGCCGAGCGCGGCGCCGCGAAAGCGCAACGTCGACCACGCCAGCACGCCGACGAGGCCGAAGACGGCGCCCGAGATGCCCACCGACATCGACGCCCGCGGCCACACCGCAGAAGCGACGTGGCCGAAGACGCCGCTGGCGAAGAGGACGACGGCGTAGCCGCTGCGTCCGAGCCAGCGCTCGATCAGCGCGCCAGTCGAGAGCAGCGAGCTCATGTTGACGAAGAGGTGCAGCAGCGATCCGTGCAGCAGGCAAGCGGTGACGACGCGCCAGATGTGTCCGCTCTTCACGAGCGCCGCGGCGTTGGCGCCGACGGCGACCAGCAGGCGCCCTGATGGATCGCTCAAGGCGCCGACGAAGACCTCGACGGCGAAGAAGACGACGCAGACGCCCACGACAGCCCAGGTGAGCAACGGTCGCTTCTGCGCGAACGCGATCTGGCGGGCGGCGTTGTCGTCGAGGCGCGAGAGCAAGCCCGGTCCGTTGCCGTGCTGGGCCATGCGCGCGCGCACCGCCGCTTCGACGGCAGCGGCGCCGCCGTTGACGTCGACGAAGCAGCGACCGGCGACGACAAAGGCGCCGATGACGCCCTTGGCGACAGCGGTGTCGGCGACGGCGGCCAACAAGACGAGGTCGTTGCCCTCGACGCGGCACACGAGGATCTCGTCGAGCGCGAGCTGCACCTCACCGCGCCGCGCGAAGGGAAAGCGCAGGCCGGCGTCGTCGACGACGATGGGCGCGGGTTTCGGCAGCGCGAAGATCCACGCTGTCCAACCGACGATGCCGAAGCAGGCGGCGATGGCGATGGCGGCGGCGACGTCGAACGAGATGGCTTTCGAGAGCGTGAACCACACCAGCGGCAGCGCCACCGCCGGCAGCACGCCCACCAGCAGCGAGAACAAGAAGGGCAGCATCCGCCGCGTGGTCGGCGTCTTCTTCAACGCGATCGTCGTCGGCGGCAACGGCGGCATCGGCGTCGACGGCTCCAACGGCGGCGGCTCCAACGGCGGCGGCGCCAACGACGACGCCAACGACGGTGGCAACGCGGGCGGCACACCAACAGGAGGTTCCACGGGTTCCACAGCGACGACGTTAACGCTTCGGCACGGGGAGGTTCTTCCCCTTGCCGAGGGCGGCTTCGGCGACCTTGCGCAGGGCGTCGCGACACAAGGCGATCGGGTCTTCGCCGAGGGTGCGCCACTCTTTCTCGGTCGGCGTGATCACGAGCTTCATCTGTGGCGTGAGGCGGGCCATCGCGCTGTTGGCGTTGACCCAGGCCAGCAGCCGCTCGGGATCGAGGCGGGCGCGGTCGCCGAGGACGATGACCACCTTCGGCACCGCGGCCTCGCCGTTCTTCGACTCGAGCTTGAGCTTGCGCGCCTGCTCGGCCGGCGCGGTCATCTTCATACCGGCGCGGCGGGCGTTGATGATCTGTTGCTTCACCTGCGACGGCGTCAGCCCCGCCTGCAACGGTGACGACGTGTCTTTGACCTTTTCGGCGCCGCCCGCCGGCAGCGCGAGCTCGAGGCCGCGGGCCGCCATCTCTTTGAGCTTGAGCTTCAGCACCATCACATCGGCAAGGGTCGTGACCTCGGGCGGGACGTCGCTGTACAAGTCGCCGAGGCTGCCGACGACGTCGTAGATCTCGGCGCCGTCTTTGGCCGTCGCCATGCGCTGGTACGTCTGCAGACGCTCGTGCATGTCGGGGATGTACTTGTCGGGGATGAACGCAGCGACCGGCAGCGTGATCTCGGGGTCGGGCACGTCGAGGTCGGCGGCGTTTCTGCCGCGCAAGTCGTCGACGGCCTCGCGCAAGAGCTCGCTGTAGAGGTCGTAGCCGACGGCGGCGACGTGGCCGTGCTGGTTCTTGCCCAGCAGGTCGCCGGCGCCGCGCAGCTCGAGATCGTGTTGGGCGACTTGAAAGCCGGCGCCGAGGTCAGAGAAGCGCTGCAAGATCTCAAGGCGGGCCCGGGCATCAGGGTGCAAATGCTCGGTGCCGCCGGGGATCAACAGGTAAGCAAATGCGCGTTCTTTCGAGCGTCCGACGCGGCCGCGCAGCTGGTAGAGCTGGGCCAGGCCGAAGTCTTCGGCGTGGTCGATGAACATGGTGTTGGCGGTCGGCACATCGATGCCGGTCTCGATGATGGCCGTGCACACCAGGACATTCAGCTCGTGCTTCATGAAGCGCAGCATCACGTCTTCGAGGCCGTCTTCGGTCATCTGGCCGTGGGCGATGCCGCAGCGGGCCTCGGGCACCAGCTTCATCAGGTAGTCGGCCGTTGCCTGAATCGAGCGCACGCGGTTGTGTACAAAATACACCTGACCACCGCGGGTCAGCTCGCGCAGCATGGCCTCGCGAATCACGTCATCGTCGAACTTCAAGATCGACGTGCGGATGGCGCGCCGATCGACGGGCGGCGTCTCGATGACGCTCATGTCTCTGATGCCAAAGAAGCCCATCTGCAGCGTGCGGGGAATCGGCGTGGCCGTGAGCGTCAGCACGTCGACGTTCGCCTTCCACCGTTTGATGGCCTCTTTGTTCTTCACGCCGAAGCGCTGCTCTTCGTCGACGAGGATCAGGCCCAGGTCGCTCCATCCGACATCGGCCGACAGCAGGCGGTGCGTGCCGATCAGAATGTCGACTTTGCCTTCTTTGGCTCTGGCGAGGATGTCTTTGACCTCGGCGTTGCTCTTGAAGCGCGAGATGACCTCGACGATCGCGCCGGTGTTCTTGAACCGCTCGGTGAAGGTGTTGAAGTGCTGCTGCGCCAACACCGTCGTCGGCGCCAGCACCGCCACCTGCCGCTTGCCGCACACCGTGAGCATCGCGGCGCGCATGCCGACCTCGGTCTTGCCGTAGCCGACGTCGCCGCAGATGAGGCGATCCATCGGACGCTCGCGGGCCATGTCGGCGAGCACGTCGTCGATGGCCTTCTGCTGATCAGGCGTGGTCTCGAAGGTGAACGCGGCCTCGAACTCCCAATAGGCCTCGTCGGGGGCCGGGTGAACGATGCGCTTGGTGAGCTCGCGCTTGGCGTAGAGCGCGAGCAGGTCTTGCGCCATGGCGACGACGGCGGCCTTGACCTTCTTGCGCGTCGACTCCCACCCCGCGCCGCCGAGCTTGTCGACGCGCGGCGGTTGGCCGCCCGGCCCCACGTACTTCTGCACGAGGTTGATGCGGTGAACGGGCAGGTAAAGCTTGTCGTTGCCGTCGTAGACGAGCAGCAAATAGTCCTGCTCGATGCCGCGCACGTTGAGGCGCGTGAGCCCCTGAAAATTCGCAACGCCGTGTTCGACGTGCACGACGAAGTCGCCTTCTTTGAGGTCGCCGAGGGTGGTCTTGAAGCCGCCTTTGCGGGCTGGCGCTGAGCGGCGCGAACGGCGGCCGAAGACCTCTTCTTCGGCGACGACGACGACGTTGTCGTAGGCGAGGTCGGCGCCGCGGGCGGGGTCGGTGGGCTTGGCCACCCACGTCCACGCATGCACGCTCGGATCGCGCAAGCGCGCGACGGCGTCTTTGTCCATGACGTCGAGCTCGGGCAGCTGCCGGATCTCGAGGTGGTGCGCCTTGAGCAGCTCGCGCAAGCGCTCGACACCGCCGAGCGAGTGCACCGGAAAGAGCACCGTGCGCTTCTTGCTGCGCCACTCGTGCACGCGTTTGACGAGGGGCGAGAGCAGCGAGTGCGCGTCGCCGTCGGCCTTGGCGGTCTCTTTGAGGATGTCGCCGCGCAGGTCTGCTGTCGGCTTCGTCGTGATGTCGAGAGCTTCGATGCCTTCGCCTTCGACGCGCAGCCCCAACACCTCGACGACGCGGTGCTCACGGGCTGTGCGCACGACGGCGTCTTTGTCGTCGAGAAAGCTCGAGACGGCGAAGCACAATTCGCCGCGCACCAAAGCCTGGCGGCGGTGTTCGTCGAATTCGGCGGCGACGACGTCGACGGCGCCTTTGACGGCGTCGGGCTCGTCGACGACGACGACGTATTTGTCTTTGCCGAGGGCCTGATCGAGCAGCTCGAGCGGCGTCTGCAGCTTGTCGTAGAACGCGGGCAGCAGGCCCTCGACGCCGAAGAAGCCGACGCGGTTCTCTAAATCGGTCAAGAGCTCGCGCAGTTTCTTGGTGGGAAATTCGACCTCGTCGGCCAGCTCGCGCAGGCGCTTGCTGGCCCGCGTGACGGTGTTCTCGTCGAGGTGAATCTCGCGCGCCGGTCCGATCGACACCGAGTTGTGATTGTTGAGCGTGCGCTGGGTCTGCGGATCGAAGCTCTTGATGCTCTCGACCGTGTCGCCGAACAAATCGATGCGCACCGGCTTGTCGAGGCCAGCAAAATAGATGTCGAGGATCGAGCCGCGCAGCGCGAACGTGCCGGCGTCTTCGCAGGTGCTCACCTGCGAGTAGCCGCCGATGATCAGCTTCTTCACGACGGCGCCGCGGTCGAGCTCTTGGTCTTTCTCGATGACCTCGGCCATGCGCTGCACTTCGCTGAAGGGCAGCCCGCGCCGCGCCAGCGATTCGGGCGGGATGACGACGACGTCGAACCCCGATCCGGTGGCGAGCTTGTGCACGGTCGCCACGCGCTCCATCACGATGCCGGGGTCGGGCGATGACGCGTGGTACGGCGTGCGCTCGTCGGCGGGCAGCGCGAGGATGCGGTGTGCCCGCTGCGGCCCGGCGAGAAACCGCAGATCGCGCAGGGCGTCGTCGAGGCCGTTGCTGCGGCAGACGTAGACGACGGGGCCGCTCTTGCTCGCCAGCGTCCACAGCATGTGCGCGACGCCGAGGCCCATGAGGCCGATGACCTCGGTGCGGCGTTGGCCGGTGTGAACACGCTCGACGAGACGCTGGAACTCTGACTCGACGGACATCGTGCGGTGCGGGTTAGGAAACGCCGTCGACGTCGACAACGGCAAAACAGCGTGCTCAGGTCGTCGTCGTGCCGAAGCCTTTGCGCCGCATGAGAAGGCCCCCCTGCCCCCCCGAAACCGGGGGGAAGTCGCCACCCGTGACGTCATCACCCGCGACGCAGGTGACTCGAGCCTGCTGCCCGCGTCGGGTGTGCATTTCCCCCTGGTTTCGGGGGGCCAGGGGGGCCTTCATCGCGCTCGTCGTCGCGCTCGCCCTCTCAGGCTGCGTCGACCGCAACCGCCAGGCGGCCATCGAGCGCATGCAGCTGGTGGTCGACGAGCAGCACGCCAAAGACGCCGAATGCGCGACGAAGCTGGCCGCCGCCGTCGACGTCAAAGCCCGCGCCGACGTCGCCTTTGATTGCAAAGAAAAGCGCGCAGCACAGCTCGAGCGCTACAAAGGACTGCTGACGATGGTGCTGCACCCGTCGAGCGAAGAGCACATCGCCGCGTTTCCCGACGAGACCCAGGCGATCAAAGACGCGCCCATCGACGGCGACGGCAAGCGGCTGTTCATGACGCGGCAGTGCATCGTCTGCCACAGCATCGACGGCACAGCCCTCGTCGGACGCAGCGCCGCCGGCCTCTACGGCAGCGAGGTCGTCCACACCGACGGCAGCGTCGCCGTCGTCGACGACGCGTACCTGCGCGAAGCGATTCTCACGCCCAACCTGCGCGTCACGAAGGGCTACGTGCCGACGATGCCTGAGTACGGCAAGCAGTTCAATACAGCGACAGCCGACGTGATCATTGAGTACATCAAGACACTCAAGTCGGTGAGTCCTGATCACAACGGTGCAGCGCCTCTGCCAACGCCGTGATGACGTCGTCGGGCAGCGGACCTTTGGCGATCAGGAAGACCGCTTGCAGCAACGATTCGGCCCGTGATGCGCCGATCAAGATGCTGTCGGTGCCCGCGGTGTGGGCGGCGAAGCGCAAGAAGAGCTCGGCCAGCGGCAGGCCGGTGTCAGGCAAAGCCGCGCGCAAGAAGCGATCGCGCTGCCAGCGCAGATCGTCGGCGATGTCGGCGCCGCGCTCGACCCAAGGCGCGTTGGCCAGCGCGCGCTTGGCGATCACCTGCAGGCCGAGCGCGCGCGCCCGCGGCAGCGCGTGCACGCGGGCCTTGCCATCGAGCAGCGAGAGTGAGGCTTCGACGACGCTGAGATGCCACTCGCGCGCGCGATCGAGGGCTGTGTGCAGGGCGTCGTTGTCGCCGGAGTAGCCGATGGCGCCGACCTGTCCGCGCTGCAGGGCCGCGCGCAGCGCTTCACCGACGTCGTCGCGGCGCAGCACGTCGGCGCCGCACGAGTGCAGCAAAAAGACGTCGACGCGGCCGCAGCGGGCGACGGCGTCGTCGATGGCGGCGGTGACACCGGCGCCCGTCCAGTCGGCGGCGGCGGACCAGTCGGCGGCGGCGTCGTTGGCGCTGTCGAAGGGGCCGTAGCCGCCCTTGGTGACGACGACGAGGTCGTTGTCGCCGCGGGCTTTGCGCCAGCGTCCGACGCGGGCTTCGGCATCGCCGTAACTCTTGGCGACGTCGACGAGGCCGACGCCGGCGTCTTTGGCGGCGTCGAGCAAAGCAAAGGCGTCGTCGTCAGACATGCGGCCGAGGGCGCCGCCGCCGAGTCCCAAACGCGGAAGGTTCTTCACGACACGCTCACGATCACGAGCTGGCGCTTGCGGGGTCCCATCTCGAATTCGACGTCGTCACCGGCGGCGAGGCCTTTGACGGCGGCGCCGATGGGCGACTGCGGCGTGATGACGGCGATGGTGTTGCCGTCGACGTCGAGCTTTTGTCCGCCGCCCCACTTCGACAACAGCACCGTCTGCGTCGCCTTTTTCTCGGTGAAGGTGACGAGCGAAAAGGCCGTGATGGGGCTCTTCTCGACGAGCTCGAGGTGCGCCTTCAGCTCGGCCGCCCGCGCCGACTGCGCCCCAGCGAGGTAGCCGGCTTCGATGCCGCGGGTGTCTTTGTCGTTTTCGGGCTTTGCTTCGGGGTGCGTGGCTGCGTCGTGGGCCGCGCGGGCGGCGGCGTCGACGGCGTCGAGGTCTTTGCGCAGCGAAGCCACGAGGGCTTTGACGACGTCGTTCTTGGACAACATCGTGCGCTGCTAGCACGCCGCGACGACGACGTTGTAGACGGCAATCCCCTGCCCCGGAGGATCGCGTGGAAGCCCAGTACCTCGAGCTGTTGAAGAAGGTGCGTGAGACCGGGACCGTCAAGAAGTCGCGCGGCAAGATCAAAGGCACCAACGATTCGGTGGGCACGCGCAGCATCTTTGGCTACCAAATGCGCCACAACCTCGCCGAAGGCTTTCCCTTGATGACCACGAAGGTCGTGCACTTCGACTCGCTGGTGCACGAGCTGTTGTGGTTCATCGCTGGCGACACCAACATCGGGTACCTCAAGCAAAACAAGGTGCGCATCTGGGACGAGTGGGCCGACGAGAACGGCGACCTCGGCCCCGTCTACGGCAAGCAGTGGCGCCGGTGGGAGGGCAAGAACGGCAAGGTCTACGACCAGCTGGCCCGCGTCATCGCCGACATCAAAGAAAAGCCGCACAGCCGGCGCCACATCGTGAGTGCATGGAACGTCGCCGAAGTCGACGACATGAAGCTGCCGCCCTGTCATGTCTTGTTTCAATTTTATGTGGCAGACGGCACCCTGAGCTGCCAGCTGTACCAGCGCAGCGCCGACCTCTTTTTGGGCGTGCCCTTCAACGTGGCGTCGTACGCGCTGTTGTTGGCGATGGTCGCGCAGGTCACCGACCTCAAGCCGGGCGACTTCGTCCACTCCTTCGGCGACGCCCACGTCTATGACAACCACTTCGACGCCGTCGACACGCAGCTGGCGCGCACGCCGACGGCGCTGCCGACGCTGTGGCTCGATCCGTCGATCAAGCACATCGATGACTTCAGGCGCGAGCACATTCGCGTCGACAACTACGCGCCGCAGTCGAAGATCCCCGCCGCCGTGGTGGTGTGATGATTCTCTCGATGATGGCGGCGTCGTCGAGAAACGGCGCCATCGGCAAGAAGAACGGCGGCAAAGACGGACTTCCGTGGTCGCGCCTGCCCGCCGATCTCAAGGCGTTCAAAGAGCACACGTCCGGCAAGCCCGTCATCATGGGCAGCACGACGTGGAAGAGCATCGACGAGAAGCCGCTGCCGAAGCGCACCAACATCATCATCAGCCGCACGCTGCCCGCGAGAAGTGACGGCGTCGTCGTCGTCCGCTCCCTCGACGCCGCCATCGCCGCAGCCACCGCAGCAGCAACAGCAGCAGCCCCCTCAGGGGTGGCGCAGGCCTCCGCGCCTGCGCGTGAGGCCGTCATCGTCGGCGGCGCCGTCGTCTACGCCGAAGCGCAGCCGCGGGCCGATCGCTTCTTGTTGACCGTCGTCGACGCCGACCTCTCTGGCGACACCTTCTTGCCGGCCGTCGACGACGCGTGGTGGTGCTTGCCGCCGCGCTTCGTCGCCGCCGACGACCAGCACGCGCACGGGCTGCGCTTCTACGACCTGTGGCGTCGACAACACGCGCCGCCGGGCGCCGTGGCCTTCACGTGGGATCGCCAGAGCGGGCGCACGGAGCCGCGCGAATGACGCTGCGCGGACTGATCGACATCGTCGCCGACGCCTCGGTCGTCGGCTCGTATTCGAGGCTGGGGTTCCGCCTGCGCGCGCCCACCTTTGCGCCCCTGCCGCGCGCAGACGGCAAGGTCGTCGTCGTCACCGGCGCCACCTCCGGCATCGGCTTCGCCGCCAGCAGAGCCCTCATCGACGCCGGCGCCCACGTCGTCCTCGTCGGCCGAGACGCCGAGAAGCTGCGCCAGGCGCAGGCCACCTTGTCCGCGACGACGAATGCGACGGCGACGGCGACGGCGACGGCGACGACGACGACGACGCGCTTGTGCGACCTCGCGGATCTCACGCAGGTGCTGGCGCTCGCCGCCTCGCTGCCGCCGATCGACGTGCTCGTGCACAACGCCGGGGTGCTGAACGACGCGCGCGTGACGACGCTGCAGGGCGAAGAAGCCGGCTTCGCGACGCACGTGCTCGCGCCGTATCTGCTCACGCGCAGCGTCGAGAAGAAGCTCAAGCCCGGCGCGCGCGTGCTGTGGGTGAGCTCGGGCGGCCAGTACACCCAGAAGCTCGACCTCAAGCGGTGTCGCGCCAACGAAGGCGAATTCGACGGCGTCACCGCCTACGCGCAGCAGAAGCGCGCGCAGGTGTTGCTCAACGAGCTGTTCGCCAAGCGGCTCGCCGCGTGGAACATCCGCAGCAACGCGATGCACCCCGGCTGGGCCAAGACGCCGGGCGTCGACAAAGGCCTGCCCCGTTTCACCAAAATCATGGCACCGCTGCTGCGCAGCGCCGACGAAGGCGCCGACACGCTCGTGTGGCTCGCCATCGCCGACGTCGACGCCACCGGCCAGCTCTTCCTCGATCGCGTCGCGCGCCGCACCGAGATCTTGCCGGGCACGCGCCACAGCGACGTCGACAAACGCCAGCTGTGGGATCTCTGCGCGCGCCTCACTGGCGTGGCCTGACGGGACTATCCAGCGCGGCCGATGTGCGCGATCGACGGCGATGCGCTTCGCCGTCTCCAGCTCGCTCGTCGCCGTCATGCTTTCGCTCGCCGGCTGCCCCGCAGAGACGCCGCCGGTCATCGTCGAAGGCGAAGGCGAAGGCGCAGGCGAAGGCGAAGGCGAAGGCGAAGCAGGCGAAGGCGAAGGAGAAGCCGTCGTCGTCGGCGACTGCGACGCCCTCGAAGACGCCGAATTCGGCGACGCCATCGACCTCGTCGTCGCGCGCTCGCGCCACGCCGCCGTCTTGCTCAACGACGGCACGGTCATGCTCATCGGCGGCGAAGACGACACCTTCGCGCCGGTCACCGACGTCGAGATCGTCGACGCTGTCGCCGGCACGTCGACGGCGGCGCCGCCGCTCAACGTCGCCCGCTACGACCACGCCGCGGTCATCCTCCCCAACGGCAACGTCGTCGTCGCCGGCGGCTTCAACGGCCAGCTCGGCCACCTCACGAGCATCGAGGTCTTCGACGGCACCGCATGGACGGTCATCGGCGACCTCGACGAAGCCCGCGCCGGCGTCAGCGGCTTCCTCGTCGACGACAAGGCCGTCTTCTTCGGCGGACAAAACAGCGCCACCATCCCCACCACCGCCGTCAGCGTCGACGAAGCCGACACCGTCGAGGTCGTCGCCGGCGTCAACATCGGCGCCAACCGCCGCTCACACGCCGCCGCCCAGCGCGACGACGGCAGCGTCGTCGTCGTCGGCGGCTTCTTCACCGACCCCATCGCCGACGTCACCTCTTTCGACGCCGGCGGCAGCGTCGTCTTGCCGTCGATCCCGGGACCGCGCCGCCAGGCCGCCGCCGCCGCCACCGCCAAAGGCGTCGTCGTCACCGGCGGCATCGGCGCCTCCGGCTTCCTCGACGACATCGCGGTCTTCGACGGCACGCAGTGGGCAAAGACGGGCACGCTGCGCACGCCGCGCGCATCCCCCGTCGCCGCCGTCATCGACAACTGCGTCGCCGTCTGCGGCGGCTTCGGCGGCGAATTCGCCGACCTCGTCGACTTCGCCAGCTGCGAAGGCATCGACGAGAACGGCGTCTCGCTGCCGA
>JANNAY010001132.1:0-3725 GCA_031384945.1 Deltaproteobacteria bacterium | reverse complement strand
GGCAGCGACCAGCTCACGGTCACGGTCAAAGACGGCACGACCTCATCGTCGGCGTCGATCAAGCTGATCGTGGCCGCCGTCAACGACGCGCCCGTCGTTGACGTGATGACGCTCAACACCCAAGAAGAAGAGCCCGTCGCGCTCACGTTGACGGTGCGAGACGTCGACGGCGACAAGCCCACGTTTTCGATCGGCAGCGATGGCAAGAAGGGCAAGGCCAGCGTCGACGGCAAAGGCCGCGTGTCGTACGCGCCCAACAAAGACGAAAACGGCAGCGACAGCTTCGTCGTCGTCGTCGATGACGGCCACGGCGCCAAGGTCGACGCTGTCGTCAACGTCGTCGTCGCCCCCGTCAACGACGCCCCCGTCTTCACAGCCGCCGAATTCAAGGGCGACGAAGACGGCGTCGTCGAAGCATCCGTCGTCGCCAGCGACGTCGACGGCGACGTGCTCGTCTACGCCGTCGCCACGCAGCCGCAGAACGCGACGGCGACCATCGACGCGAAGAGCGGCAAGCTCAGCCTCGCGCCGAAGAAGAACTGGCACGGCAAAGACGCCGTGGTCGTCGTCGTCAAAGACGGCACGACGCAGACGACGGCGACGCTGCCGATCACGCTGGCGCCGGTGAACGATCCGCCCGTCATCGAGGCCATGACGCTCAACACGCGCGAAGAAGAGCCCGTCTCGTTGACGCTCACGGTGCGCGACGTCGACGGCGATCCGATCACGTTCGCGATGGGTGGCAAGCCGGCGCGCGGCACTGCGAACGTCGACGGCAAAGGCCGCGTCACCTACGTGCCCGCCAAAGACGAAAACGGCAAAGACGGCTTCTACGTCGTCGTCAAAGACGGCACCGCCAGCGTCGACGCCCCCGTCGAAGTCGTCGTCGCCCCCGTCAACGACGCCCCCAAAGCCGTCGACGCCAGCGTCGCCGTCGCCGAAGACAACGTCTTGAACGGCAGCTTCGCCGGCACCGACGTCGACGGCGACGCGCTGTCGTTCACCGTCGTCAAGCCGCCGCAAGGACGCTTCGAGGCCAGCAAACAAGGCGCGTTTTCGTGGACGCCGCCGAAGGACTTTCACGGCGCCGACACCGTCGTCTTTGACGTCGACGACGGCAGGCTGCGCGGCCGCGGTCAGCTCGCGCTGACGGTGACGCCCGAGAACGATGCGCCCCGGCTCGCGGTGCGCAGTTTGTCGACGCGCGAAGACAAGGCGGGCTTGTCACTGGCGAGCGCCAGCGACGTTGATGGCGACGGGCTGAAGTTTCGCGTGGCGACGCAAGGCGCCAAGGGCGACGCCGTCGTCGCCGCCAACGGCGCGATCGCCTACACGCCCAAGGCCGACGAAAACGGCGACGACGTCGTCGTCATCGCCGTCGACGACGGCACGACGTCGACAGAGCAGTCGATGAAGGTGACAATCGCGCCCGAGCCCGACGCGCCGCGCATCGTCAAGAAGACCTGGCAGCTGCAGGAAGACACCGTCGAAAAGACCACCCTGCCCGGCATCGACGTCGACGGCGACGCCCTCGTCTTCAACCTCGTCGGCGCCGACGGTGGCGCCAAACGCGGCGCGGTGCGGCTGATCGATGCCAAGCGGGGCCTCGTCGAATACACGCCGAAGCTCGACGAGAACGGCGTCGATGAGCTGCGTTTCGAGGTCAGCGACGCCGTCACCAAGGTCGCTGGCGTCTTCGCCGTCGCCGTCGCCGCGGTCAACGACGCGCCGACGGCCGAGCCGCTGTCGCTGTCGACGACTGAAGACAAGCAGGTGCGCGGTCAGCTCGTCATCAAAGACGTCGACGGCGACGCCCTGAAGATCGCGCTGGCGTCGGCGCCGAAGAACGCGACCGTCAAGATCGATGGTGGCAACAAGAACACCTTCACCGTCGAGCCCAACAAAGACTTCAACGGCGAGCTCGCCTTCACGATGATCGCCGACGAGGTCCAGCCCAATGGACTGCACGGCAAGCCCGTGGAGGTGAAGGTCAGCGTCGCGCCTGAGAACGATGAGCCGGTCGCTGCTGCGCAGTCGCTGTCGACGACAGAAGATGCGCCGTTGCCACTGCAGCTCTTGGCCACTGACGTCGACAAAGATGCGCTCAGCTACCGCATCACGGTGCAGCCGCAGCTGGGTGCTGTCGAGCTCGACGAAAAGACCGGCAAGGCGACGTACACGCCGCGCAAGAACACCTACGGCAACGACTTTTTCTACTTCGTCGTCTCAGACGGCCACGTCGACGCCAAGGCCCGCGTCGTCGTCGATGTCGCCGCCGTCGACGACGCCCCCATCGCCGTGGCGGGCTCGCTCATCTCGCCCCGCGCTGGACGCATCACCGGCAAGCTGCTCGGCCGCGATCCTGAGGGCGCTTCGTTGACCTTCAAGATCGTCACCCAGCCGAGCATCGGGCGGGTCACGCTGCTCGACAGCAAGACCGGCGCATACGCGTACACCGCTGAGGGCGGCAACAAGTCGGGGCGCACGCAGTTCACATTCGTCGTCGAGGACGGCGGCCAGGTCTCTCAGCCCGGCACCGTGTTGATCGACGTGCAGTGATCACGGCGCACCGGCCGCGGCCGTCATTCTCGTCGGCGAACGCCTTCGGCCGGCCTGGAATTTTCTTTCTTGTGCTGCGCACGGCCTGAGCAGCGGCGCCTGCGGCCTCAACCCGGGTTGGGTGGTTGCCCAACCCGGGTTGTGGATCTCACTTCTTCTGGAGCGCGCTGCCGAGCTCGTCGAGCAGGTAGACGTTGGCGAGCATGGCCTTGTGAAAGACGCCGAGGTGCAAGCTCTCGTTGGGTCCGTGCGCCGTCGTCTGCGGGTCCATGACGCCGTTGAGGATGAGCGGCAGGTCGCCGTAGCGACGACCGAAGAGCGCGACGAAGGGGATCGAGCCGCCGACGCCGATGCGCAGCAGCTTCTGGCCCCACGCTTGTTCGTAGGCGCGGTCGGCGGCTTCGAAGGCCGGGCCCTTCGGCGTGTAGTCCCACGAGAACGATCCGCCGTTTCTCTCGACGAGGGTGACGTCGGCGCCGCCGGGCACGTTCTGCAACAGCGTCTCTTGCAACGCGGTCAGCATTTCTTCTTTGGTCTGTCCGGGCGCGAGGCGCACGGAGAGCTGCGCGCTCGCTTGTTTGCGCACGGCGTTCTTCTCGTGACCCGGCGGCGGAAACGTCGTCGACAAAATCGTGACCGCGGGTTGGCGCCACACCCACGCCGCCTTTGAAAGACCACGATCGGGCAGCGGCTTCACGGACGGCTTGAGGTGCGCGCCCATGCGAACGACGTCGTCGGTGAGGGGCACCGCGCGCGACTCTTCGAGCCACTTCGGATCGACCGGACGCCGCAACAGCTGCATGCGACCGTCTTCGTCGACGAGGCGGGCGAGCAGCTTCACGAGAATCATGCAGGGGTCGGGCACCACATTGCCCCAGAGTCCCGAGTGCACGTCTGACGTCGCCGACGACACGCTGAGCTCGACCTCGAGCAGTCCGCGCAGCGAGACCGTGAGGCCCGGGATCGTCGTCGATGGGTTCTCGGTGTCGGTGAGCACCATGACGTCGGCGGCGAACACCTCGGGGTACTTGTCCATGAAGCGCTCGAGGTTCGGCGAGCCGATCTCTTCTTCGCCTTCGATCAAGAGCTTCACGTTGCACGGCAGCTCGCCGGCCTCTTTCAGCCAGGCCTCGAGGGCCACGAGCCACGACACCCAGCCGGCCATG
>JANNAY010001274.1:0-2607 GCA_031384945.1 Deltaproteobacteria bacterium | reverse complement strand
GCTCGCCGGCTTCGCGGCCGTCGCCTTGCCCTTCGAGTCTTTGCCGGCGGCCTTGCCCGCCACGATCTTCTCGACGGTGACGAGCACGACGTCGCCCTTTTTCAGGACGTCAGCGGGAGACTTCGGCCGCTCCGTCGCCTTCTCGGGCGAGAACGGACGCGCCCACGCCAGGTTCGCCATCGGCATGACAGCGTCGACGGTGCCGAGGTCGACGACGACGCGTTTGCCGGCGTTGTCGACGTCTCTGACGACGGCGCCGACGTGAGCGCCGACCTTCAAGCGGGTGGTGCGCGCCGACCGCACCGGCGGCGACGTCGACAACTTCGCCTTCGCCGCCAGCAGCGCATCCAGCTTCTTCTCTTCTTCGCTGACGTCTTCTTCGTCGTCGACGACGGCGCTGGCCTTGAGGATTTTTTCGGCCTCGGCGACGGTGAGCTTCTTCAAGTCCCAGATCGCGCGGCCCTCGGCGACCTCGAGCTTCAGGTCAGGGGTCTCGTCGGGCGGAAAGCGCCGCGCCTTTTCTTCGTCGAGCACGGCGAGAAGTTCTTTGGCGTCGTCGGGGTCGAGGCGCACCAGCGGACCGCGGTAGCCCTGCCGCTTGTCGAGCTCGCGCAGCCCCTTGTCGACGCCCTCGTTGGCGGCCTTTTGCAGCGGACCGTCGACGGCGGCGTAGACGGTGAGTCCGCCGCGGGCGACCTCTTCGGCGCTGGTCTTCTCGATCAAGACGCGGCGGATGGCCTCGGCGTAGTAGGGCGCGACGTCGAGAAATTCGGGGGGCGCGACGTCGACGCGGACGGCTTCTTCGTTGCCGGCTTTTTCTTGTTCTTCGGTGATGAACTTGTTCTCGCGCATCTGCGCCAGCACGTAGCCACGTCTGACGCGCACGCGCCGCGGGTCGGCCCACGGGTTGATGCGCGACGGCGACTTGGGAATCGACGCCAGCACCGCCGCCTGTCCCACTGTGAGCTTGTCGACGCTGCGGCCGTAGTACGTGCGCGCCGCCTCTTCGACGCCGTAGGCGCCGTTGCCGAAGTAGATCTGGTTCAGATAGAGATACAGGATGTAGTCTTTCGAGAACTTCTCTTCGATTCTCTTGGCAAGAATCATCTCTTTGATCTTGCGCGACATCGAGCGCTCGGGCGTCAGCAAGAAGGTCTTGGCCGTCTGCTGCGTGATCGTCGACCCGCCCGACTGCGGACCGCCGATCAGCTTGTGCCGCGCCTGGTAGAGCACGGCGCGAATGATGGCGAAATAATCGATGCCCTTGTGATTATAAAAGTCTTCGTCTTCGGCGGCAATGAAGGCTTTCTTCACATGTTCAGGAATCTTGTCGACGTCGACGACGGTGCGGCGCTCTTCGTAGAAGCGGGCGACGAGGTTGCCGTTCTTGTCGAACACCTTCGACGTCACCGCGGGGTCGTACGTCTCCATCGAGCCCAGGTCGGGCAGCTCGCTGCCGAGGACGGCGATGTGCGCCATCAACCCGCCGGCACAGAGAAAGCCGACGGCGACGACGACGATGGCCAGGCGGTTGAGCAAGCCCTTGGGGCCGACATCGACGATGAGAGGGATCTTGCTGAGGAACATCGGGGGCAAGGGCACCACCAGGTTGGTGCTGCGTCAAGCTGACAAAACGGCCCGCGATTCCACCCAAAGAAAAAGGCGCCGGTGAGGGCGCCTCTCTCCGAGATCTCACCCGAGGGCGAGATCGGTGAGCAACAGCTCAGTTCTTGGGCGCGCCGCCGCAGGAACCTTCGCCGGCCTTCTTTTCGCCGCCGCAGGAACCTTCGGGGGCCTTGGCAGCGTCGCCCGTGGCGGCCGGAGCGGCGCCATCGGTCGCGGCCGGAGCTTCGGTCGCCGGAGCGTCTTTCTTCTCTTCGGCCTTGGTGGAGCCGCAAGCGACGGCGAGGAGGGAGGCGGCGGCGAACGAAACGAGGAGCGTCTTCTTCATGGTCATGACCTCAAGTTGCTCTCGAGAGAGCGTTGGTTGTGGGCGAGAGCGGCCTGGCGACGTTGCGGTACCTCACCGTCGACAGGTCGTGCACCAACGTGGCCGTCGTCTTTTTGACTGTGGAGTCGATCGACAACGTCCGCACCAGCACACACCCGCTTCCTCGCGGCGAACAATCGCCAGTGCCGTGACGGAAAGCAAGCGTCTCGTGTTCAAATCACGGGTCCTTTGCCCGCTTCGCCGCAGCCTCTGTTGACGACGTCGAAGGGGGCGCTACAAGACGCCGCCACGCGCCCATAGCTCAGCTGGATAGAGCACCGGTTTCCTAAACCGGGGGTCACAAGTTCAAATCTTGTTGGGCGTGCTTCTTTCGCATCTGTCTCACACTGTCGGACAGGCAGACCGCCTGTGACGGGCTGCACCTGTCTCAGCGGTCGGCGAATTAAAGGGATTCCACCGACGGGCCGTATCGTTTGGACACAGCCCGCACTCGGTGGGCGGGTCGGGACGGCTACGAAGGAGGACACAATGCAGCGTCTGGTGTTCGGGGCCTCTGTGAGCGCGCTTCTTCTCAGCACGGCAGCCTGCATGGTCGACAAGACCTATCAGCCGGGCGGCGAGGGCTACGTCGGCGACCGCTTCGTCGACGACGACGG
>JANNAY010001088.1:0-2763 GCA_031384945.1 Deltaproteobacteria bacterium | reverse complement strand
CGGCGCAGCAGCAGCAGCCCGAGCAGGCCCATCGACGCCTGCGATGCCGATCCAGCGCAGCAGGATTCGTCGGGGGGGTCGATGTCGCCTTCGCCTTCTTCGCCTCCTTCTCCTTCTCCTTCTCCTTCTGCGCCTTCGCCTTCTGCGCCGCCTTCGCCTTCGCCTTCACCTTCGGCGACGGTGAAGGGCAGCGAGAGGCCGATGTTGCGATCGCCGCTTTGCAGGTCGTTGTCGTTGATGTCGTTGACGCCGACGGCGAGGTTGAAGGTGCCGGGGCCGAGGTTCTCGAGCTCGATGTCCCAGGCAAAGGCGCCGCCTTCGAAGGCGCGGCCCGTGATGTCGTGGATGGCGCTGCGGTTCGAGGGACAGCCGCCGGTGACCTCGCAGGTCTCGGTGAGGTCGCCGTCTTTGAAGGTGCCGCCGGCCTTCAAGACCGACGCCGAGAACGTCGCCAGCCGGCCGTCGCCGCTGTTGTTCTCTGAGGTCATCGCGATGTGAAAGACCGCCGATCCGCCGGGCAGCAACGGATTCTCTGTCGTCTGCGTCACCGTCAGCGTCGGCCGCGTCGCGCCGCTGTGGCAGCCGTTGCAGCTGGTGGCGACGACGTACGAGGCGTTGCCCAGCCGCGCGGCGGCGGGCGTGGCGACAGCGACAACAACTGCTGTGACGACGACGAGGCGCAGCATGTGGCCGATACGATAGCCGCTCTGTTGCGCTCTCGTCGTCGAACGTCGCTGCGCGGCAAAAACAAAACCCCACTCTCGCGAGTGGGGTTTCTTGGTGGGCCCGGAAGGAGTCGAACCTTCGACCGCCGGATTAAGAGTCCATTGCTCTACCAACTGAGCTACGAGCCCGTGACGTCGCCATACCTATCGGATCGTCAGGTTCAGTCAAGACCGATCACTGCGATCAACGGCGGCGTCTCAGCAGCAAGAGCGCGAACAACAACAGCGCCGGCGTCGATGCTGTCGTCGTTGTCGTCGCCGTCTGCGCGCAGCCGCCATCTTTGGCGGCCACCGACGGCGCGAGATCGAGGGCGGCGGGCTCGGACTCGGGCAGCGCTTCTTCGCCGACGTCGACGGGGGCGGGCCCATCGGGATCGTCGATCACGGGCTCTTTCGGCTCGTCTGGCGCGGGCTCTTGCGGCGTCGGCTCTTCGGGCGTCGGCTCTTCGGGCGTCGGCTCAGGTGCCGCGGGGCGCTCCCACAGCGGCGTGGCGTCGGCGGAGCCGCAAGCGAAGCGCGCGAGGGCCGAGCGATCGGCGCGGTCGGCGGGGCAGAAGCGGCGGCGGTCGCCTTCGCCTGCGCCGCAGCCGTAGCTGAAGCCGAGGTGCTCGGCGACGCGGTTGTGGGCGTCTTCGGCGTCGGTGCCGTCGTCGTCGGAGAAGAAGTCGCGCGTCGCCGGCGGCAGGTCGTAGATGCGCCGCAACAGCAACGCGATGGTCGAGCGCGACGCCGCGCCGTCGGGGTTCGCGTTGCCGTTGCTGCCCAGCAAGATGCCCCAGTGCTTGCCAGCGTTGAGCGTGGCTTCGAGCGCGTGTCCGTTGTCGTCGGTGAACGCGTTGGGCCAGGCCGCGCCGTTGGGGTCGACGAGCGGCATGCGCGCCGCGGTCGCCAACACGAACAACGCCTGCGAACGCGTGGCGCCGTCGTCGCCGCAGTAGGCGTCGTGGCCGCCGACGTCGGCGCAATGAAAGTCGACGGCGAGGTCGTCGACGAGGCAGTCGTGGGCGTCTTCAGACGAGGCGCCGTCGTCGTCGCAGAAGGCGCCGTCGTAGTTGCCAGAGCTGCAGCCGGCCGGGATCGGCGGTTCGCCGCAGGGTCCGTCGTAGTCGGCGGCTGCGCCCCACCACTCCCAGTGCCACGCCTCGGACGGCACCGTGCGCGACCAGCCGTAAGCGGCGCCGTGGTTGTTCAGCCACGCGAGCACGCCGCCGTCGGCGGTGTTGAGGTCGAGGGCGTGTCCGCTCTGGTGGTTGCTGTAGCCGGGGCGGGCAGCTTCGTTGCAGTTGTTGCAGTTGCAGTTGGTGTAGCAACCGTAGAAGTATTCTTGCTGCTCCATCGTGCGAAAACCTGACACGACGCGCAGGGTGACGCCGCCAGCGCGGGCGGCCTCTTGCAGCGCCAAATACGCGTTCGCCGTCGCCACTTCGAGGGGTTTGCCATCGACGTTGACCACGCGGATGGCGAAGCTGCTGCCCTGGCGGTAGCCCGTGTCGCCGCGTTCTGTACAATCGTAAATGCCCTGCTCGGCTTCGTTTTCACGGCTGTCGATGGGGGCGACGAAGTCGTTGCCGGCGTCGACGTCGAACCCGTTGCTGCAGCCGCTGATGACGGCGCAGACGGCGATCACGACGAGCGAGCAAAACCTGATCATGAAGTCACGGTAGGGGCGGGCCCTCGACCCGTCCTCGGACATCAGGAGGATAAACGCGAACGCCGACTCGGATCGGCCACCGGCACGGCCGCCAGCAGCGCCTGCGTGTACGGATGCTGCGGCTTTGCAAAGACGTCGGCTGTGGCGCCTTCTTCGACGACCGTGCCGCTCTTCATCACCAACACACGTTCGCAAAGGTGGCGCACCACGTGAAGGTCGTGGGCGACGAACAACAGCGCCAGCTGCCGCGTCGTCGACAGCGTCTGCAACAGGTTCACGATCTGCGCTTGCACGCTGACGTCGAGGGCGCTCACGGGCTCGTCGAGCAACAAGAAGCGCGGCTCGACGGCGAGGGCGCGGGCGATGCCGACGCGCTGCTTTTGTCCG
>JANNAY010001066.1:0-12214 GCA_031384945.1 Deltaproteobacteria bacterium | reverse complement strand
GCTGGGTGCCGTCTTGGTCTTTGAGGGCGTCGTCGACGCGGGCGATGGCGCTCTCGAGGGGCGGCGTGATGTTGTTGAGCCGCGTGACGAGAATGCTCACGTCGCGAATCACTTGATCGATCTCGACGGTGGGTTCGTTGTCTTCGACGACGCTGCCGGCGGCGATGACGGCGAGACCCTCATGACCGGGGTCGAGGTCGATGTACTTCTCGCCGAGCAGGGTCTTCTGGCGCACCGCTGCTTTGGCGTCGGCGTAGAGGACGATGCTGGGGTCGACGACGACGGTGACGCGGGCTTTGCGGCCGTCGACCGCGATGCCGTCGACGATGCCGACTTTGACGCCGGCGATGGCGACGGCGTTGTCTTCGCCGAGGCCGAGGGCGCTGTCGAACATCAACACATACGACTTGGCGTCGCGGGGGGCGCCGCCGCCGAGCGAGAAGGTGAAGAAGACGAAGACAGCGATGACGCCGATGACGACGGCGCCCAGCACTGCTTCGGCTTTCCAGTTTCCGCTCTCCACGATGAGCAGGTTTACGTCGACGGGGCCTGACGGTCCAGAAAGGCCCGGACGCGGGGATCCGTCGACGACCAGACCTGCTCGCGCGGCCCGAAGATGTGCACTTTGCCGTCGAGCAGCAGGCCGGCGTCGTCGGCGATGACGCGGGCGCTCTCGATGTCGTGCGTGATCACCACGAACGTCAGGCCGAGCTTCGTCTGCGTGTCTTTGATCAGCGCGTCGATCGAGGCCGAGGTCTGCGGGTCGAGCCCCGACGTCGGCTCGTCGAAGAGCACGAGCTCGGGCGACAGCGCCATCGCCCGGGCGAGGGCGACGCGCTTGCGCTGTCCACCGCTCAAGCGGTCGGGCAAGCGCGGTCCGAAGTCGCTCAAGCCGACCAGCGACAAGAGCTCGTCGACGCGGGCTTTGACGACGGGCTCTTTGGCCTTTTGCACCCGCCGCAACGGGAACGCGACGTTGTCGAAGACGCTGAGCGAGCCGAAGAGCGCGTTGTCTTGAAAGAGCAGTCCCATGCGCTGGCGCAGCGCCAACAGCTCGGGCTTTTTGGCGGCGAAGACGTCGACGCCGAGGGTTTTGACGACGCCACCTTCGGGAGCGAGCAGGCCCGTGGCCATGCGCAAGATCGTCGACTTGCCGGTGCCCGACGGCCCGAGGATCACCGTGGTCTTGCCGCGGGCGATGGTCAGATCGATGGCGTCGACGACGACGCGGGCGCCGAAGCGCTTGGTGACTTTTTCGAGCACGATGGCGCTCACAAGAGCCGCCCGTAGATGAGCGTCGACAGCCCGAGGCAGGCCGCGCAGACGACGATCATGCCTCGGATGACGGCGCGGTTCGCCGCTTTGCCCACGCCTGCCGCGCCGACGTCGGCATCGCTCGCATTTGGGGCGAAGCCTTCGAAGCAGGCGACCACGCCGACGAGGCCGCCCAAGACGACGCCTTTGACGACGCCGACGACGAGGTCGACGTGGGTGAGGGCGGCCGTGAGCGAGCGCCACATCGTCGACGCATCAATGCCGAGCTGCAGCGTGCCCACAAGGTGCGCGCCGAAGAGGCCGGCGACCATGGCGGCGAGCACGACGAAGGGGCCGCCGACGACGCAGGCCACGAGGCGCGGCGCCACCAGCAGCACCAGTGGGTCGAGGCCCATGACGTCGAGGGCTTCGACCTGACGCGTGACGCGCATGGCCTGCAACTGGCTCGCGATCTCGGCGCCGCTGCGGGCCGCCAGCGCGCCGCCGGCGAGCAGCGGAAACACTTCGCGCACGCCGCCGAAGCCGACGATGAGCCCGGCCATGTCGCGGGCGCCGAACGTCGACAGCGACGCGGCAGCCTGCACCGTCAGCATGGCGCCGCAGAAGAAGATGACGACGACGACGACGGGCAGCGATCGCACCAGCAAGCGCACGATCAAGAACACTGTGTCTTTGATCGGCGGCCCTTTTGCGACGGCGGCGCCGGCGCGGATGGCGAACGCTGGCAGCATCAGCGGCAGCAGCGCCGCCCTCTGCCGCGTCGACAACGGCTCTTGCTTCGTGATCACAGGGCGACCCCGCCGCCCTTCAAACCGAAGATCGCCGTGTTCAAGAAGTAGTTGGCGACGAGGACGAAGACGACGCTGGCGACGACGGCTTTGTTGGCGGCGGCGCCCACGCCCTGGGTGCTGCGCTCGGCGTGAAATCCGGCGCTGGCGCAGATGGCGCCGAGGCCGAGGCCGAAGGCGACGGTCTTTGCTTCGCTGACCCAGACGTCGAGGGGCGTGAGGCCGTCGAACATGGTCTCGAGAAAGAGCGCGCGCGGAACGTCGAGGCCGACGACGGCCATGGCAAAGGCGCCGGCGATGCCAGCGACGATGGCGACGGCGTTCAACAGCGGCGCTGCGAGCGCCGCGCCGAGGATGCGCGGGCCGGCGATGAGGCCCTTGGGGTCGACGCCCATGCCGTCGAGGGCGTCGAGCTCTTCGCTCAAGCGCATCGCCGCGAGCTCGGCGGCGATCGACGCGCCGCCCTGCATGGCGACGACGACGGCGGCGAACCCCGGCGCCAATTCGCGCACGATCACCGCGATGGCGAGGGGCGCCAGCTGCCGGTCCGCTCCGAACTGTCGCATCAGCGTCAGCGACTGCAGCGCCAACATCGCGCCGATCGGTCCGACGACGAGCACGACAGGCAGCGCGCACCGCGCGGTCAGGGTGATGGCCTGCTGCGACGCGGCGGCGAGCCCGTTGGGTTCTTTGAGGCCGGCGACGACGGCGGCGACGAAGAACGCGACCACGCGGCCGGCGCCGGCGCAGAACGCCAGCGTCATTCGTCCGGGCCAGGAGAGCAGCTCGCGCACGGCGCCACCCTAACGCGCTATGAGCGCGGCGAAGGAGCACTCACCATGGCCAATCCGACCGCTACTTTCGAGACCACCCAGGGCAACTTCACCGTCGAGGTCTTTCTCGACAAGATGCCCGTGACCTCGAAGAACTTTCTCGATCTCGCCAAGTCCGGATTTTACGATGGACTGCACTTTCATCGCATCATCAAGAACTTCATGATTCAGTTCGGCTGCCCGCACTCCAAAGATCCTAACAGCAGCCGCGCTGGCACCGGTGGCCCGCCGCACGGCACCATCCAGGACGAGTTTCGTGACGACGCCAAGTTCAGCAATGAGCCCGGCACGCTGTCGATGGCAAACACCGGCGCTGCCAACTCGGGCGGATCGCAATTCTTTCTGAATACGGTGCACAACGACTACCTGGATTGGTTTACGCCAGGAAAGAGCAAGCACCCGGTGTTTGGCAAGGTCATCGAGGGCATGGACGTCGTGAAGAAGCTCGAAGCCGTGCCGACGTCGGCGGGCAACAACCGCCCGAACTCGCCGCAGCAGGTGAAAAAAGTCACCGTCACCGGCTATTGATCAAAGGACAGTGGGAGAAACAACCATGAAGAACATTTTGATCATCGCCACCCTGGTGGCTGCGTCGACCGCCTGCGCCAACAAAGAGCTCGAAGAGAAGGTGCAGAAGCTCGAAGAGCAGAACGGCGCTTGCAAGAGCGACCTGCGCTCGGCCGAAGAAGCGAAGCGCAAGCTGCAGTCGCAGCTGAAGCTGGCGCAAGAGAAGCCGGCGACGCCCCGTGTCAACGTCGACGAAGTGGCGAAGACGCTGGGCGTGAAGCCGGGCGACAAGCTCTACGCGACCTTCGACACCTCGATGGGCATGATCGTCACCGAGCTGTTCTGGGAAAAGGTGCCGAAAACCGTCATCAACTTTGTGCAGCTCGCCGAGGGCACGAAAGAGTGGACGGACCCGAAGACCGGCAAGAAGATGGTCAACAAGCGGCTGTATGATGGTACGATTTTTCATCGCGTCATCTCAGACTTCATGATCCAGGGTGGCGATCCGCTCGGACAAGGCACCGGCGGCCCCGGCTACAAGTTCGAAGACGAATTCGACCCAACGCTCAAGCACGACGTGCCCGGCGTGCTGTCGATGGCCAACAGCGGCAAGAACACCAACGGCTCGCAGTTCTTCATCACCGAGAAAGAGACGCCGTGGCTCAACGGACGCCACACCGTCTTTGGCAAGGTCACCGAAGGCATCGAGCTCGTCCCGAAGATCACCCACGTCGAGAAGAGCGAAGGCGACCGCCCCAAGGTCGACGTCGTCTTGAAGCACATCTGGATCGGCCGCGGCACGCCCAACAAGAAGGGCTGAACCCCGACCCGCTCGCTCGTCGAGCCGCACCCCCTTCGTTCGTCGCCGCCAGCGCGAACGAGGGGGTTCTTCGTTTCAGACCAACAAATCGATCGCGGCGGGCACGATCTCCCACGTCGCCGGCAGCACGCCGGGCTGCTCGCCGTCGAGGTCGATGAAGACCTTCTCGCTAGCGTTCACGGGCTTGGCCTCGAGCTTCTTCATGCGGCGAATCGTGACCTCGGGCAGCGACGTGTGCTTGCCCGTGTAGATCGAGAGGCCGTTCTTCACCCAGAAGCCGAGGCCGCCGCCTCTGACGACGACGCCGTCGAAGTAGCCGTCGTCGGGGACGCTGTTGGGGGCGACCCACATGCCGCCGCCGAAGTACTGGCCGTTGCACAGCGCCACCAGCGTCATGTCTTCGATGACCGGCGGTCCGTCGTCGACGGCGATGGCGACCTTTTGTGACTTGTAGGTGGCCATCGTCTGCACACTGCCGAGCATGAAGCTGAGCTTGGCGCCGAGCTTCTTTGACGACTTGTTGACGACGTCGACGACGACGCCGGACATGCCGAAGCTCGAGATGTTGACGAAGTGGCGCAGCACCGGTTGCCCGCTCTCGCTCACGCAGCGCAGGCGACCGATGTCGATGCGGCGGCGCGTGAAGCGCGCGAGGCGCTCAAGATCGTCGAGGGGCTCGGTCGACCAGCCGAACGCGCGGCGGAAGTCGCCGCCGGTGCCGCTGGTGACGACGGCAAAGGCGGTATCGCCGGGTACGCGGGCGCCGTCGTCTTCGAAGAAGCCGTTGACGACCTCGTTGTTGGTGCCGTCGCCGCCGACAGCGACGACGACGTCGGCGCCGGCTTTGACGGCAGCGCGGGCCAATTCGGTGGCGTGGCGCGGGCGCTCGGTGAGCTTCACGTCGACGACGCCGCCTTGTTTGCCGACGCGCTCGACGATCTGTTGGCGCACGCGCTCGAAGCGGCGCAACGTGGCGCCGGCGGCCGAGCGCGGGTTGACGACGAAGACGAAGCGCTTGTCGGACATGGCGGCGCCTTAGCAGCTTCACCCGTCGCTCACAGCGGACACCTGTCGGGACCATCTGGCGACGTCGCGTTTGCTTTGCCAAGCCTGTGTCGTGAGCTTGCGCGATGACCGCCTTCGAGAACTGACCACCACCCACGAACCGCTCGACGTACTCGTCGTCGGGGGCGGCATCAACGGCGCCGTCACCGCCGCCGCCGTCAGCGCCCGCGGCGCCCGCACCGCCCTCGTCGACCGCGGCGACTTCGGCGGCGTCACCAGCCAGTCGTCGAGCTACCTCGCCTGGGGCGGCATCAAGTACCTCGAGACCTTCGAGTTTGGCCTCGTGCGCAAGCTCTGCTTGTCACGCAACCACCTGCTGCGCGCCCTGCCCTCGCAGGTGCGCGAGATGCGGTTCTTCGTCAGCCTCGAGCGGGGCTTTCGCTTCGGCCGCTTCACGCTCTTCGCCGGCGCGCTGCTCTATTGGCTGATCGGCAACTTCTTCACACGCCCGCCGCGCTTGCTGTCGCGCGCCACCATCGCCCGCGAAGAGCCCGCCATCGACGACGGCCGCAGCGTCGGCGGCTTCGAATACTCAGACGCGATCTTGCCCGACCTCGACGCCCGCTTCGTCTGGTCTTTCGTGCGCGAAGCGCTGCGCCACGGCGCCCTCGCGGTGAATTACGTCGAGAGCGTCGGCGCCGAATTCAAAGACGGCCTCTGGCACGTGCAGCTGCACGATCGCCGCAGCCGACAGCGCTTCACCGTGCGCGCCAAGGCCCTCGTCAACGCCGCCGGACCGTGGGTCGACGCCCACAACCAGCTGTCGGCGACGACGACGCGGCACCGGCATGTGTTCTCGAAGGGCATCCACCTCATCGTGCCGCGCATCACGCCGCACGAGCGCGTCATCACCTTCTTCGCCGACGACGGCCGCCTCTTCTTCGTCATCCCGATGGGCAACCGCACCTGCGTCGGCACCACCGACAACCGCGTCGACAGCCCCGACGCCGCCGTCACCGACGACGACCGCGCCTTCGTGCTCGGCAACATCAACAAGCGCCTCAAGCTCGCGCGGCCCCTCACCGTTGACGACGTCATCTCTGAGCGCTGCGGCGTGCGCCCGCTCGTCGTCAGCACGGCGCCCGGCAACCGCGACGGCAAGAAAGACTGGTTTCAGCTGTCGCGCAAGCACGTGCTCGACATCGACGCCGACCGCCGCCACGTCTCGATCTTCGGCGGCAAGCTCACCGACTGCATCAACATCGGCGAAGAGATGTCGGTCGTCGTGCAGCGCCTCGGCGTCGCCCTCTCACAGCCCCGCGCCCGCTGGTACGGCGAGCCCGGCGACGACGTCAAAGCCGCCTACGCCGCCCGCGCCAGCGCCGCCGGCCTCGGCGACGTCTCTGTCGTCGGCGGCGTCGACGCTCACGGCAACGTCGTCGGCGAATCAACGGCTGCGCGGTTGTGGCGTCGCTACGGCGAAGACGCTGGCGCGCTGCTCGACGCCATCGCCGCCGATCCGCGGGCGGGCGAGCCGGTGCTGCCCGGCGTCGCCGATCTGCGCTGCGAGGCCGCGCTCGCGGCGCGCAGCGAGATGGTCACGCGCCTCGATGACTACCTGCGGCGTCGCACCAAGCTGACGATGACGGTCGGCAAAGAGGCGCTGCTGGCGTCGCCTGCCCTGCCCGCCCTCGCCGCCGTCTTGTTCGGCGACGACGCCTTTGACCGCGTCCGCGAATTCGCCGACGGCGTCGAGGTCAGCGGATCGATGACGCGCGCGCCGCCGCAGTCAGCGCAGACGGCAGCGTCGACGGTGCCGGCGACGACGGCGGCCTGATCACGGCGCCTGATCAGAGCTCGCCGAGAATCACGTCGACGACGTCTCGGGCGCGGTGTCCAGCGCGCTCGAAGTTGCGGCGCGCCGACGGACACGCCGTGACGACGACGTCGGCGGACTGGGCGCCCTGGCTCTGCGCCTCGGCGCGGCGGGCGGCCATCTCGCGCGCGCCCTCTTTGTTCGACACCGGGTAGAGGCCGCCGCCGCCAGCGCAGTCGGCGTCGTCGTGGTGGCGCACAAACTCGAGCGGCGGCGAGCCCGTCGCCGCGGCCAACAACGCGCGCGGGGCGTCGAAGCTGCGGCCGCGGCGTCCGAGGTAGCAGGGGTCGTGGTAGCGGACGACGACGCCGGGGGCGCTGCCGGCGAATTTGTCGGCGCGGGCGGCGAGGGCTTCGACGAGGGGCAGCACCTGCGGAAAGCCGCGGGCGCCGCGCGAGCGTCCCATCAGCGCGTTGCGCACAGTGGTGAACATGTAGGCGCAGCCAGGGTCGGGCGTGACAACGACGTCGTGGCCCTTGAAGACGTCGGCCATCTTCAACAGGTTCTCTTCGACGAGGTCGACGTGGCCGTCGGCGTAGACGGGGTAGCCGCAACACTGCTGCCCGAGGCTGTGCTCGGTCAAAGGGACAGCGCGACCAAATGCGCGCTCGAGGGCCCGCAGGTCTTTCTCGATGGCGGCGCGGCCGTCGTGTCCGGCGCGGGCGCAGCCGGGAAAGTAGGCGACGCCGGCGTTTCTGTCTTTGGCGATGCCGTCGACGACGCGGGCGAGGTCGCGGCCTTTGACGTCGCCGGTCTTCTTGAACTGCTCGGCGTAGGCCTTCGAGCGCGGCGTGTCGGCCAGCGAGCGCGCAGCGAACAGCGTCTCGGTCACCGGATTGCCGTGGGCGCACTGCTCGACGCAGGCGCCGCAGCCGGTGCAGGCCTCGAGGGCTTTTTGTGCCGACGGCGTCGCCAGCGGCACCTGCCCGGTGCGCCCGAGGTGCACGAGCGACATCTTCGCCCACGGCGTCACGGTCTCGCGCTTCTCGGCCTCGCTGACCGGACACGCCGAGCGGCACATCTTCGGACAAAACGCGCAGAGGGTGGCGGGGCGGGCGAGGGCGGCGTCGACGTCGTTGGCGTTGCTCACGGGCGACTCCTCAAGGCATCGGCGAGAGCGCCGGCGGCGCCGCGGACGTCGACGACGGCGACCTTGTGGGCGCCCCGCGACAACACGGCTGCCCGTTGCAGATACGGAATGGCGGCGATGCGGTGTCCACGCAGCAGGGCCGCTTCGATGGCGCGCGCATCGCCAGCGACGATCGACGCCGCCTGCGTCCAGCGCGCCGACGACGTCGTCCACGGCGCGCACGACGACGACGGCGTTGGCAGCTGCGTGCCTGCCTCACCGCCGAGGATCGCCAGCGACGATCCGCGGGCGTCGACGCCGAAGACGCGGCCGCCGTCGACGAGGGCGCGGACGCGGGCGGCGGCGTCTCTTTCGTTGGCGAAGTCTTCGCGGCGCAGCGGCGTGTGCGCGATGGGCGCGATGCGCAGTTTCGCGCGGGTCAAAAACGAAAACGGCGTCTTCGTCGTCGTCGCCGACAGCACCGACGGACCCGCCGAATGCCGCGGCGCCTTCGGCGTGGCGTAGACGTCGCCGTCGACCGAGATGAGCACGCCCTGCTGCACGACAGCGTCGACGACGATGGGCGCCTGCTGCACCAGGCGCCACAGCGGGATCGGCGGCAGCGGACGCAGCAGCGGCAACAGCCAACCGCGCGCGAGCAAGAGCTGGGCGATGGTGGCCAGCGACAAGCGGGCGTCGACCTCGACGAGGCCGTTGTTGACGTCGACGACGAAGCCGCCTTTGTCGACGTCGCCCGACTTCAGATTGGGCACGCCGAGATCGACGGTGCGCGGATCGAGGGTGCGGTTGAGCACACGGTGCACGCGCACCTGCTCGATCAGCGGCTCGAACGCCGGGGCGACAAGCAGGGCGCTGGTCGCTTCGCTCATGCGTCACCCAGCGACGGACCGGCCGACGAGCCGGGCGCCGGCGATCCGAGGCCGAGCACGCCGGGGTTCAAGATGCCGTCGGGGTCGAGCTTGCGCTTGAGCTCGTCGAGCAACGCGCGGTGGCCCGGCGCCCACTTCAAGCCTTTGACCTTCGAGCGCCCGACGCCGTGGTGGTGGGCGACGACGGCGCCGCTGCGGCGAATGGTCGTCAGCGCGCGCTCCCACGCGAGGTCGTAGCGGGCGAGCGCCGAGCGCGGACCGCTGCCGGCAGAGCCGCCGCCGGCGAAGGTGAAGTAGAGCGAGCAGCCGTCGACGTAGGCGTGGCTGAAGTGGCAGAGGACGATGGCGACATCGCGCAAGGCCTCGCGCACCGCTTTGTACAGGCCCGTCACCTGCTCCCACCCGCAGGCGACCTCGCAGGTGTCGACCCAGCCGCCGACCGCAAAGGCGCGCGACATGCGGTAGCTCACACGGTGGCGGTGGGCGAGCCAGCGCGTGCCCGGTCCGTCGCCGAGGTCGGTGGCGCCGGCGGCCTTTAAGAAACTCATGATGCGCGGGGCGCGCTTCTCGACGTCGACGGCGTCGCCTTCGATGCCAACGATCAGCTTCGGCGCGCTGCCGCCAGCGGCCCGATCGAGGATGGTGTTGGCGATGCTGGGCCGTCCGAGAATTTCTCCGACGAGCAGGCGCGTGGCCCGCGGCCGTGAGAACACAGCGAGCTCTTCGAAGCGCCGCACCAGCGAATCGAGCAGCGCCGGTTCTTCGGCGGATCCTTCACCAGGGCCGCTGTCTTCGAGGTCGGCGCGGGCGATGCCGCCAGCGGCGACGCGCAGGGGCTCGTTCTCAGACGGCGGATGCGACGCCGCCAACGCCGAATCGAGCGGGTCGTAGAGCCGCAGCACCGACGGACCTTCGCCAGCGACGAGCAACCCGCGCATGGCGGCGAGTCCAGCGCCGACGTCTTTGAACGAGACGCCACGCAAAAAGCGATGCGAGCTCACCGGCTGGATGCGCAGCGTGACCCGCGTGATCACGCACAGCGAACCCTCAGAGCCGCACAGCAGTTGGATGGCGCCCGGGCCGGTGGCGTCGTCGTCGACGGCGGCGTGGATGAATTCGCCGCGGCCGTCGACGCCATCGATGGCCACGACCATGTCTTCGATCTTGCCGTAGCGCGAGCTGAGCTGTCCGGCGCTGCGCGTGGCCACCCAACCGCCGACGGTCGAGATGTAGATCGACGACGGAAAGTGCCCGAGCGTGAAGCCCTTCTCGTTGAGCGCGCGCTCGAAGCGGTCGCCCAGCATGCCGGCCTGCACGGTGACGGTGCGCCGCTCAGGATCGAACGCGGTGATCTTGTCGAGGCGCTTGAGGTCGAGCACCCACGCCGTCGTGCCCGGCGAGACGCCGCCGCAGACGCCTGAGCCTGCGCCGAAGGGCACGAGGGCGCGGCGTTCGACGCGGGCGGCTTTGACGACGGCGCGCACGTCGTCTTCGTCGCGGGGCCAGAACACGCGCGCGGGCGGCACGACGGGCAGCTCTTCGCGGCGCTCGAGCAACCGCCGCGGCCACAGGTCGTGGGCGACCATGCGGCAGTCGAGCGGGTCGCTCGACGACGGGATTCCTCTGAGCAGCTCCAACACGCAGCCGTTGTCGCCAATGTCGATCGCGGATGCAAGCCAGAATGCGGCTCAGACGTCGACGTCGACCACGGCGGCGCGCAGGTTGTGCGTGAGCAGCTGCAGCGCGTCGCGCACGGCGGCGAGCTGGGCGACGTCGAGGCCGGCGCTGCAGGCGATGCCCTTGGGCACGTCTTTGGCCTTCTCGTGCAGCGCCTTGCCCGCAGCGGTCAGGTGGATCTCGACGACGCGCTCGTCGTCGACGGCGCGGCGCCGGGCGACCAGGCCGCGGGCCTCGAGGCGCTTGAGCAAGGGCGTGACGGTGCCGTTGTCGAGGTGCAGGGCCCGGGCGAGCGCCGTCACCGGCTGCATGCCGCGCTGCCAGAGCACCAGCATCAGCAGGTACTGCGGGTGCGTCAGCTCGAGCGGCGCCAGCAGCGGCGCGTAGGCGGCCACGACGGCACGGTGGGCGCTGGCGACGGCGAAGCACAGCTGGTCATCGAGGAAGAGGCCGTGGTTCTTCTGCTGCATACGTCTCCTTGCTAGCGCGAAAACCCGGTGCCCCAAAGGTCGGTGCACCGGGTGTTCGCCGCAGGTCGCGCACAGAACGCACGGGTTGTCGCGGGTCAGGCGACGGTGATCGTGACCGGCACGTTGCCGCGGGTGGCGTTCGAGTACGGGCAGACCTCGTGGGCGGCGGCGACGAGGGCTTCGGCGTCGGCGCGGGCGAGCTCGGGCAGCGACGCGACGAGCTCGACAGAGAGGGCAAAGGCGCCGCCGAAGGGTCCGATGCCCACCTTGGCGGTGATGTTGACCGGACCGGTGGTGAGCTTCTGGGCGCGGGCGACGTGAGCGACGGCGCTGCCGAAGCAGGCTGCGTAGCCAGCGGCGAACAGCTGCTCAGGGTTGGTGCCGCCGCCCTTGCCGCCGAGGCCGGCGGGCATTCTGACGTCGAGGGCGAAGGTGCCATCGCTGGTTTTGACCGAGCCGTCGCGGCCGCCGATCGCGGTGGCTTCGGCGGTGTAGAGGATCTTTTCGGGGGTCTTCATGGCGTGCTCCTGGGGTGTTGCCCTTCAGATGCTTGGCGCACCAAAGAGTTTCACACCAAGCATCTAGTGCCAGACCCGACGGCGGATCAGGCGTTCGGGATCAGCATGAAGCAGTGATCGCGGTACCACTTGAGCTCAGCGATCGAGGCGCGGATGTCGCCGAGGGCGGTGTGGGCCGAGACCTTGCCGGGGGCTTCGCCTTTGGCGCCGTACCACTGCTTCGACAGCACCTTGATCGTCGACACGTCGATTTGGCGGTAGTGCAGAAAGTTCTCGAAGTGCGGCATGTGCCGCAGCAAGAAACGGCGGTCTTGCCAGATGCTGTTGCCGGCGAGCACGCCCTTCTTGAACGGCGCGTGCTGGCTCAGCAGCTCGAGGGCTTTCTGCTCGGCGTCTTGCTGCGAGAGCTTCGAGGCCCGCACCTTCTCGAGCAGCCCGTTGTCGGTGTGCATGGTGCGCACGAACGGGCCCATGGTCTCGAGGGCG
>JANNAY010001029.1:0-6360 GCA_031384945.1 Deltaproteobacteria bacterium | reverse complement strand
GATGGCCTCGCGCCCCTCGGCGGACTCGAGCTCGGTGTGGCCGCGAAAAAAGGTGTGGGCTTCGGACTTCATGTGTTTGGCAGCGCCAACACACCCGGCGCACCGATCCTCGACCTGCCGGCGACCGACTACGGCTTCGGCGCCACCGCCGACTTTCGCTACTACATGCAGAGCATCCCGCCGCTGCGCCTCTACCCGACGTTGTCGGCGGGCTTTCTCGCCGGTCCCGACAAGATCACTGGCAAGAACGCGGTGCTGCCGCTCATCACGCCCGGCTTCGGCGCGCGCATGAACCTCGGCGACGTCTACGTCGCCGTCGAGCTCGGCGCGGCGTCGTTCTACATCCCGTTCATGGCGATGTCGGTCGGGTGGGAGCCGCGCGAGCAGCTCGACGACTGAGCCCGACCTGAGCCCGACGACGCTCGGCTACTTCACGCCGAGCTTCTTCGCGGCCTCGATCAAGCCCATGAGCTTGCCCTTGTCTTCACCCTGGGCGTCGGCGGCCAGCTTCGACAACAGCGCAGCGACGCTGAGGTCTTTGATGTCGCCGGCGCCGAGAGCAGGACGCGAGAGCACGTCTTTCAAGTCTTCGGCGAACGAGCGGGCGCCAGTGACGTAGTCGTCGGCGACGGCGCGGACGGTGCTCGATCGCTGCACGACAGCGTCGATGGACTTGCCGAGCGACACGGCGTTCACGAAGCGGTCGAAGAAGGCGCCGTCGCCGCCGACGATGTCGATCTTGGCGTTGGCGAAGGCCGCGCCCAACACGCGGCTCTGCTCGGCGGCGATTCTCGCTTGAATTTCAAGCCCTTGCAGCCGAATGGCCTTGTCGTTGTCGAGGCGCAGGCGGAACTCTTCGTGCTCGCGGGCGCTGCCCTCCATCGCCTTCATGGCCAGCATTTTTTCCGACAGGCCCTTGGCTTCGGCGACCATCTTTTGTTGCAGCGCGCCGGCTTCGGCAGCGCCTTTTTCTTTGATGGCGACGGCGTCGGCGATGCCGCGTTTTTCGACGGCGCTGGCTTCGGCTTCGGCGACGCGGGCGCGGGCGAGGCCTTGCTTCTCGTTCGCGGCGGCGTCGGCCTCTTTGCCCTTGGCCTCGGCGAGCAGCTTCAGCTCGATGACGTTGGCGTCGGCTTCGCCACGTTTCTGCGTGGCGCCGGCCTCGGCTTCTTGCACGAGCACCAGCGAGAGACCGCGCTGCTTCTCGCCCTCGGCTTGCGCGAAGAGCTTCTCTTTCTCGACCTTCGCCTCGATCAGGCCGCGCTTCTCGAACGCGCTGGCGTCGGCCTCTCTGACTTTGACGGCGGCGAGGCCGGGGGCGGCGGCTTCGGCTTGAATGCCTTCGGCGCGGCGCACCTTGGCGCGCGACTCGCGGTCGGCTGCCTCGAGGTCGGCGTCGGCCATGATCAGGCGCTCTTTGGCGAGGTGGGTCGCGGCCTTCTCTTGGGCCTCGGCGCCCTTGATGTCTTTGACGAGCTTCTCTTGCGCCGAGGTCTCGGCGTGAATCAACGCGGCGTCGCGGTGGCGCTTGGCCTCTTCAACGACGCGCACGGTTTTGATGCGCTCTTCTTCTTCAGCGACGGTGCGGTCGACGGCGATGCGCATGCGCACGGTGTCGGCGATCTCTTTCTTCTGCACCTCGAGCAGCTTCTCTTTCTCGATGCGCGAGAGCTCGACCTCACGCTCGCGGGTGATGGCCTCGAGCTGACGGTCTTTCGACACGCGCTCGGTCTCGATGCCGACGACGCGCTCGCGGTTCTTCATCGCCACTTCGACCTGGCGCAGCTTGTTCTGCTCGGCGATCTGCACCTCTTCTTCGGTGTTGATGCGCGCGGTGCTCGACTCGAGCAGAGACTTCTGCACCTCTTTCTCAGCCTCGGCGCGCTCGCGGGCGACGGCGACGGTGCCTTCGCGCTCACGCTGGGCGACGGTGGCTTTGCGCGTGGCCTCTTGCTTGGTGATGACCTCTTGCGCCGTCGTGTTCTGCTGCTCGATGAGCATCTGCGCCTCGTTGCGCAGGCGGTTGGTCTCGACCTCTTTCTCTTTGGTGATCTTGGTGATCGCTCTGATGCCTTCGGCGTCGAGCGTGTTGGCCGGATCAAGCGCCTGCATTGGCGTCTGCTCGAGGTAATCGATGACGACGTCGGTCAGCTCGTAGCCATCGAGGTCGTGGCCGATCTGCGTATAGATCTTTTTGCGAAAATCAGCGCGATCAGAATACAGCTGAAGGAAGTTCATCTGATAGCCCACCGTCTTGAGCGCCTCAGAAAACTTCGCAGAGAAAAGTGTATGCAACGTCTCGACGTGCGAGGCGCGGGCGGTGCCGATGCGCTTGGCCACCTGAATGACCTTCTCAGCGTCGTGGCTGACCTGCACGAAGAAGGCGACCTTGATGTCTGCGCGCATGTTGTCCATGCACGTCAAGCCGTCGCGGCCGCGCCGCTCGATCTCGATCATCTTCACGCTGAGGTCCATGATCTCGGCGCGATGGATGATCGGCAAAACCAAGCCACCGGTGAAACTGACCGACGTGACCTCACCCGTTCGATTGTTGATCAACGCCTGACCGGGCGACACCTTGATGTAAAATCGCTTGACCATGACGGCAGCGCCGGCGACGAGCACGACGAGGCCGCCGACGACGAACAACACGGTGACGAGGATGGGGCTGAGCATCTGACCCTCACTTCTTGGCGACGATCGTCTCGACGACGACCGCGGCGGCTTCGGACTCTGATTCGGACTGTGATTGCAGGCGGGCAAAGGCGTCTGCCTGCGACGGCAACAACGCTGTCAGCGGTTCGACGACGAAGACGCCGTCGTCGTCGCGGTCGAGGATGACGGCTTCTACGTCGGCGCCGATGACGCCGCCTTTGACGCGGACTCTGACGATGACTTCGCCGACGCGGGCCTGTCCGCCTTTGTCGTCGGCGCTGATGGTGATGCGGCAGGTCTTGCCGAGCAGCGATTCGCCGCCTTGCTCTGTCGCGCCGTCATCAAAGATGCCGCGCAGCGGACGCGTGACGACGACGGTGGCAGCGGCGCCGGCGGCGATGGCGGCCACGACGGCGACGGCGCCCGCGGCAGCGCCAGGCAGCAGCGGATCGAGCAGGTGCCGCGCCACAGCCGAGCCGAGCAGCCCGAACAGAGAGAACAACGTGAGCGAGATCGTAACGGGCACCTGCGTCAGCCCCAACGCCGACAGCGCCTCAGACACCGCCGACGTCGACCCTTTGACGCCGGCTGCGACGGCGTCGATGGCGCCCTGGGTCTTGCCGGTCACACCGTCGAGGGCGTCGATGTGGGCGGCGCCGACCATGACCAGCAGCCAATAGAGCAGACACAGCGCGGACAAGCCGGCGAACACCACAGTGGGAAAAGCGCCCAGGAGCGCGAGCCAGCCGTCCACGACGTCGACGATCTACGACGAAAAGCCATCGCGCGGGGAGTGGTACTCATCGAACGTGCGCCCGGTCGCCTCTGTCGTCGTCGTCTGCGTCTTCTGCTGCGCCTTCTGCTGCGCTGCCTGCGCCGGCGTCGGCGAGGCCGTCATCGGCAGCTGTTTGGCAGCGACGCTGCAGGTCGGCGCCGAGATCTGCGTCGACGCGGTCTGCGGCGCCGTGTGCGACAGCGCCTGCGACGGCGACGGCGACGTCGTCCCCGACAGCGACGACGCCGTCGAAGAGCGCCCTGAGATTCCGCCCAACGAGCGCGCCGCCAGCGAAGCCGATGCCAGCGCCGTCTGCCGCCTGCAGCTCGACGAGGGCGGCGCCCTGCGCCTCGGCTGCGTCGACGGCACCTCGGCCCTCGCCCTCGGCGACGAAGACGCCGCCCGCTCTTTCGTCGACGCTGGCGTCCGCACCGTCGATGGCGACGTGGTCATCGACGACGCCGCCGACGTCGCCGCGCTCGCCAACGTCTTCGCCATCGGCGGATCGCTGCGCGTCGAGAGCGCGGTGCTGCTGCGCGTGCGCCTGCCGAGCCTGCGCAGCGTTGGCGGCGACATTGTCGTCGTGCGCAACCCGCGGCTGGTGCGGCTCGAGTTGCCCGCGGTCGCCCAGGTCGGCGGCGCCGTCGTCATCGATGGCAACGCCGCGCTGTCCGCCGATCCGCTGCCATCGGTGTCGCGCGCCGACCGCGTCGACGTCGTCGACAACGACGCGCTGCCGCCCGCCGTCGTCGATCGTCTGTTGGCGCTACCGAACTGACGCGCCGAATTGAGCGGCTACTGACCGAGCGCGGCGCCGAAGCGATCGCCGGCGGTGCCCTGCAAGGTGAAGCCGGTGACGGCGTCAGCACACACCACGTCGAAGTTCGGCAGGTCGAGCAAGAAGACCTTGCCGACGGCGGCGTCTTCGCCGGGGGCGCCGACCGCCGTGCGGGCCTTGCTGCCGTCGGCGGGCGACGGACCGAGGCCGCGCAGCGCCGTGCCGAGGTGCGACAGCAACGTACCTGTGGTCGCGCAGCTCGTCGTGATGGCGCCAGCTGCGCCGATCTGGTCGGCGTAGAGCCACACCACCGCGCCGTTGCCGGCGCTGGCTTCAGGGGCGCCGATGGCGAGCCCGGCGAATCCGTCGGCGACGAAGGGCGCGAGCGCTGCGCCGAAGCGGTCGGCGGCGGTGAAGCCGTTCGGACGCGTCACCGTGCGCAACGCCTGGTAGTTGCTCGAGAACGCGATCGAGACGGCGTCGTCGGAGCCGATGGCGACGTCATCGAGGCCGTCGCCGTCGAGGTCGCCAGCGTTGACGATCGACTTGCCGAAGCCCGCCGCGGCGACACCCGTTGGGCGCTGCCACTCAAAGAGCGGCGCCGGCGTCACGCCGTTGATGAACAAGGTGGCGTCAGAGAAGACGAAGACGCCGAGGTCGCGGTCGGCGTCGTCGACGTGGCCAGCGGCTGAGAAGGCGATGTCGTCGAGGCCGTCGCCGTCAATGTCGGCGATGCGGGCGCTGCCGCTGGCGCCGAAGCCGAAGCTGTCGTCGAGGTCGGCGACGCCAACGTTGGTGGGCAACACCGCGTCGGTCGCCCGTTGCAACACGCCCGCGCAGTCGCTGGGCACGCACGAGCCGCCGGCGCCGCCGACGCAGCGCTGGTTGAGGCCGCAAGCGCCGCCACCGTCGCAGGTGCCGAGGAGGGGGCAGTCGTAGTCGGGGTCGACAGCGAACTGCAGTCCAAATGGACCCCCTGGCGGCACCGACGCGCGCCCCGGCATGCCGACAAAGGCCGCGGTGCGCGGCGCCGCGGCGCCAGACTTGTAGCGAACCGCCGCGAGGCTCTCGCCGGTCCGTCCGGCGCCGGTGAACGACGTCACACAAAACGAATCGCCAGTGACGCAGTCGTCGACGCGCGCCGGCGACAGCCACCACACGATGCCGCCGGCGACGTCTTGCGTGCCGCCGGCGATGCGCTGCGTCGGTCCTGGCTCGCCGACGTAGAGCGCGTGCTTCACGGTGTCGGCGTACGGCGCGGGATCGATGGCGATGGTGGTGCCGAACCGTCCCCGCACGTTGGCGAGCTCGGCGCCGTTGCCGATCAACGAAAACGTCTCGCTGTAGATGCCCGACGCAGCGCCGGTGAACACGTGCACGCTCGGCACGACGGCCGTGTGCGGATCGAGGTTGGCCGCCTCGAACGTCGACGGCGCGCCGACCACGACGTCGGGCACGCAGTCGCCGTCGATGTCTGCGCCGAAGGGGTTCTTGCCGTCGCAGGGGTCGACTTCGCCTTCGCCTTCGCCTTCTCCTTCGCCTTCGCCTTCTCCTTCTCCTTCTCCTTCTCCTTCGCCTTCTTCGCCTTCGCCTTCGCCCACTTCTCCCTCGCCTTCTTCGCCTTCGCCTTCTTCGCCTTCGCCTTCGCCGACGTCGTCTTCTTTGACGCAGCCGAATTTGCCGCTGTCGACGTCGAGAGAGCAGACGCGGGCGGCGTCGTCACACGAGAGGTCGCTGGTGCAGTCGACGACGCAGTGGCCGAAGACGCAGACGTCGCCGTCTTGCACGCAGGCGTGGTCGGCGTCGCACCCGGCGTCGTTCAAGTCGACGGCGGGCAAGACGCAGCCGCTGACGCCAGTGAAGGCGCCAGCGAGGACGCCAGCGAAGGCCAACGCGGCGACGTGAGGACGTGCGCAGAGCAGCGTGAGCAGGCGGTTCACGGTCCACCTCCGATCAAGGACGCGCCGGCGAGGACGACGCCGCCGACGACGAGGGCGGCGCCGACGCCGAAGCCGACGTTGGCCGCGAGGGCCATGCCGTCGGCGGACTCTTTCAGGCTCTGCTTTTCGTCTTGAAACGCGGCGGCAACGGCAGCGTCTTGGTTCTGCTGCGCGAGCACGCCGGCGACGGCGCCCCCGACGACGGCGACGAC
>JANNAY010001259.1:0-1676 GCA_031384945.1 Deltaproteobacteria bacterium | reverse complement strand
GGAGCCCCGGGCGTCCCGCCGGTGGGCGCGGCGGCGCGACGCTTCTCGCGCCCCATGAACAAATAGAAGCTCTCGACCTTGTCGCGGGCCCAGGGCGTCTTGCGCAGAAACTTCAAGCTCGAGGCCACGCTCGGGTTCTCTTGAAAACAGCGGATGTCGATGCGCCGGCCGAGCTCTTCGAAGCCGTAGTGGTCGACCAACGCCGTCACGATGGTCTCGAGGGTCAGACCATGCAGCGGGTTGTTCTTCTGCTTCGCCGCTTTCGCCGCAGCGGGCGCGTCTGGCGCAGGCGGTTCGTCGGTCACGCGCCCAACTCAAGCGCGCAGTGTGACGGCGACACGGGTGGGCTCGGACTGCCCATTGCGGATGCGCTCGAGCACTTCTTTGTCGGGAGCGTTGCTGCCGTGCAGCTCGACGCCAAAGCGGGTGTTGGCCTCAGAGGCCGCGACCCAGGCGATCTTGCCTTCGAGGGCCAACGTGCGCCCCTCGGCGTCGATGGAGACCGAGACGCCGCCGCCGGCGCGGACGGCCTCGATGCCAGCGGCGCCCATCGGGGTGCCGTTGAGCATCAGCTGCATGCCGCCGACGGAGAGGTTGACCATCGAGAGGGTGGCTTCTTTGCCGATCGAGCCTGTGCCTTCGACGCTGATGGCGACCGGCGTGCGCTCGAACGAGCGGGCGGGCTCGTAGGCGTTCATCGCAAAGATGCGGGCGAGCGCCTGGCCCAACGGACCGCGGTCTTTGGCCAGCCAGTCAGACTCAAAAGCGACGCCGACGTCGTAGATGATCTTGCCGGTGGGGGTGCTGCGCTCGCGGCACCACATGACCTTGCCAGCGGCGACGAGCTCGACGTCGACGTCGCCGCCGATGTCGACGTTGAGCGACAGGGCCGAGCCCATGTCGACCTTGTGCTCGCTCTCGAGCCGCAGGCCCTTGGGAGAGACGTCGGAGGCCTCGGCCTCACCCGTCACAGTGCCGCCAGACGACAACGCCGACCAACGGACCCGCAGGCGGAGGTCAATCCGCGGTCCATCGCGCCGCTCGCTGGCTTTCGAGGAGGTCGTCATCGCCGGAACACCCTTCAGAACCGAAGCGTCAACCCAATCACCCTACCAGACTTCAGCCGGGGCGACCCAGCTTTCGTCGTCGGCGTCATTCGCGGTCGAGGTCGACCGTCGCGAACGTGTTGGCCGAGGCGATGTCGATGCCTTCGCCGTCGCCGCTGCTGTACGTGTCGCCGCCGATGGTGGTGCTGGCGACGACGATGTAGCGGGCGTCGACGTGGACGGGGCTGAAGGTGAACTCGGCCTTGTTGTCGTTGCAGTCGACGGTGATGCCCTTCTTTACCTCGGCGATCGACAAGGGCTCGGTGTTCTCGAACAGGTCGACGTTGAAGCTGGTGGCGCCGGCGTCGCTGCAGCCGCGGCCGACGACGGTCAGGCTGGCGTGCAAGGTGCCCTGGACCAGGCGGATGTCGGTGTTCGCTTTGGCTTCGTCAGACGAGTAGCCGTCGGAGGAGGCGCCCGGGTTCACCTGAAAGGGCGTGCCCGTGCCGTAGACGTCGTCGCCGTCGACGAGCTCGACGAAGACGTCGGCGAAGTTGCCGGTCTGGATCGTGCCGCTGCCGTCGCCGCACTTGAGGTCGGCGGTGGTGCTGCGCTGCTCGCCCGGCGAGC
>JANNAY010000984.1:0-3821 GCA_031384945.1 Deltaproteobacteria bacterium | reverse complement strand
CATCTGGACCGAGTACGCGGTGGGCGGCATCGACGCCGGTGCGCAGGTGCTGACCACCGTCAATGGCCGGCCGGCGGTGGTGGTCGGCAATGCCGGCGCCGGCCGCGGCGCCGCTGCTCGTCGACACCGGCGTCAGCATGTTGCACCCCGAGGGCCTGCACGGACGCGTCGGCGCCGTCTACCTCGGCGACCGAGCGGCCATCGAAGACGCGTCGCTCACGGCGGCTGGCTTTCTGCGCCTCGATGCGTCGCTGGGCTTCAAGAACGAGATCTTCGCCGTCGACGTCGACGTGCAGAACCTGCTGAACACCGAGTGGCGCGAGGCCCAGTTCGCCAACGTCTCGCGGCTGCCCAATGAGACCAAGCCCGCCGACTGCGGCGCCGGCAGCCGCGCTGTCGTCGACGACGGCTTCGCCGGCTGCGAAGACCTGCACTTCACCCCCGGCGCGCCGCTGAACGGGCGCGTGACCTTCACCATGTTCTTCTGACGTCAGCGTTGGCGTTTGGCGGGGGCGTTGCGCTAGCACCCTGCCCATGGGCGCTGCGACGACGAAGAAGCCGGCCTTGCGGGGGCTGTTGACCGGGTATCCCGGCTTTGTGGCGAAGCCCCTTCTGCGCCGCCTGCTCGACGAGCACCCCAAGGGCAAGTTCACAGTTCTCGTCGAGGACGGACGCAAGAAAGCCGCCGAAGACGACCTCGCCGTGCTCGGCGCCGCCGACCGCAAGCGCGTGCGGATCGCGGTGGGCGATGTGCGCAAGATGGATCTCGGCCTGGCCGGCCTCGAGATCGAGGCGCTGAGCGACACGACGCACCTGTTTCACCTCGCGGGCATCCAGTCGGCCCACGCCGATCGGGCGCTGTTGACCGCCGTCAACGTCGACGGCGTGCGCAACACGCTGGCGCTGGCAAAAGAGCTGCCGAAGCTGCGGCGCTTCGTGCACTTCTCGTCTTGCTTCGTCGCTGGCGACCGCCCGGGTGTCGTGCTCGAAGAGCAACTTGAGACGCCGGCGTCGAACCGCACGCCCTACGAAGAGTCGAAGATGCGCGGCGAGAAGCTGGCGCGCGCCGCCATGGCCGACCTGCCGATCACCATCGTGCGTCCCAGCGTCGTGGTCGGCGACAGCATCAGCGGCGCCGTCGACCGCTTCGACGGCGTCTACGCGATGGGAATTTTGATCGTGACGTCGCCGCTGTCGGTGCCGTTGCCCTTGCCCGGTCCGGGGTTGGCGCCGCTGCACCTCGTGCCCGTCGACTACCTGACCCGCGTCGTCGCCCACATCGCCGACGACGAACGCGCCGTCGGCAAGACGTTTCACGTCGTCGATCCGAATCCGATGTCGGCGCGGCAGGTCTACGAGCTCGTTGCCGCGCGGGCGGGCAAGAAGCCGGCGTCGCTGCCGAAGGCGCTGCGGTCGGCGCTGACGTCGTCGTTGTTGTCGGCGGCGTCGCAGCGGGGGTCGGCGGCGTTTTCGGCGTTCGCGTCGCAGGCGACGTCGTTGATCGACGCGCTCTCTTTCAATGGCGCCGGCAAAGGTCCGCGCATGGAGAACGTGAAGAAGAGCGCCGCCACCGTCGAGCTCTTCGACCGCTTCGTCATCTTCAACGCCGCCAACACCGCGGCGCTGCTCTCGGGCACCGACATCTTGTGCCCGCGCTTCGACTCGTACGTCGACGCCCTCGTCAAATACGTGAAGGACTCGCTGCGCGAAGAGCGACGCACGGCACAGGCCTCGCGGGCCTCGAGAAGCCAGACGGATCCCCTCGCCTGATGACCTCCGTCCTCGTCGTCCCCTGTCTCTCGGTCGAGCGCCCGCAGCTGCGTGAGGCGTGGCGCACGCTCGTGGGCCAGGGCCACGACAAGCGCGCGCTGAGCGACGACGTCGTCGTCGAGCTGCTGTGGAAGGCGCGGGCCCTGCCCCTCGCCATCGACATCTTGAGCGCCATCGACCTCTACGCCGTGCGCTTCGAAGACGCCTTTGTCGAGGTGCTGGCGCCGATCCCGTCGCAGACGCCGCTGACGATGATCGCCTGGCGGCGCGACGACGAACTGGCCATCGAAGTGCTCGTCGTGCCCACCGCCGTCATGGGCGCCAACGTCGCCAACGTCGTCGACGCTGTCGCCGTCAGAGTCGTCTTCGTGTTCAGGCTCGCCGGCATCGGCCCCAACGACGAAGACATCACCGCTGAAGACCTGAAGATTCCGAACAAAGACCGCGACGAGCCGGTGCGCCTGCGCCGTTTCTCCGTCGGAAAGAGCTGATGACCAAGCGAACCCTGACCCCCGAACAGCTGCGCTGGCGCCTTCCCGTCGAGGAATTCTCGGCTGCTGACCTCTCTCTCAAAGAAGAAGACCGCCACGGACGCCCCGGCGCCCTCGGGCAAGAGCGCGCCTTGCACGCGCTCGAGCTCGGCCTCGGCATCCGCGAGCGCGGCTTCAACATCTTCGTCGTCGGCGCCTCGGGCACGGGCCGCACCTCGACGGTGCGCGAGCTCTTGGAAGAAAAAGCCAAGCAAGAACCGGCGCCAGCCGACATCATTTTGATCTATAATTTTGCCGACCGCGATCGGCCGCACGCGGTGCAGCTGCCGGCGGGACAAGGTCCGGGCGTCAAAAAGCGCTACGACACCTTTGTCGACAAAATGTTGGGCGCTTTAGAGAAGGCGTTTGAGAGCGATTCTTATATTGACCGCCGGTCGGCGCTCGACGCGTCGCACCAAGAGAAGACCGACGCGCTGCTGGCGACCACCGACGCTGCGGCCCAAGAGCGCGGGTTCATTTTGTCGCGCACCGGCGCTGCGCTCACCCTCAGCGTCGCCGACGATGAAGGAAATCCGCTGTCCGAAGAGGCGTATGAGGCGCTGACGGAGGAGCAGAAGACGGAGCTGGAGACGGCGGCGGCGGAGCTGCAGGCGGGGCTCGAAGACGCCCTGCGAAAGATCCGCGCCCTTGAGAAAGAGACAGACGAAGCCATCGAGACCCTGGCCCGTGAGACGGCGCAGCACGTGGTGCACCCGCTCATCGAAGAGATGAAGACCGACCTCGCCGGGCTCAGCGCGCGTGTGACGGCCCACCTCGACGAGGTCGAGCGCGACATCCTCGAGCGCTTGCGCCGGTTGGCCCCCGAATCACACGCCATCGAAAACGGCGGCGAAGAAGCACAAGCCGACGTCAGACCCGCCAAACGCCTCAGCGAAGAAGAAGAAGAAGGCGACCGCGACGAACCTGCGCTCTTGCGCTACCGCGTCAACGTTCTCGTCACGCAGAACCCGCGCGCCGGCGCCCCCGTCGTGCTCGAGACCCTGCCGACGCTGTCGAACTTGATCGGACGCATCGAGCACAAGATGCGCTCGGGCGAGTCGTCGACCGACTTCACCCGCATCAAAGCCGGGGCGCTCTACCGCGCCAACGGCGGCTATTTGTTGTTGCATGCCAATGACCTGCTCAGAGACCCGGCGGCGTGGGAGGGATTGAAGCGCGCCTTGAAGAACCGCCAGATCGAGCTCGACGACCCGGGCGAGCCCGGACGCATGGTCAGCGTCGCTGCGCTGCGGCCCGAGCCCGTCAAGCTGTCGATTAAAATTGTGCTGGTCGGTACGCCCGAGCTTTACTACTCGCTCTCGCGCGGCGACCCCGATTTCTCGAAGCTGTTCAAGGTCAAGGTCGACTTCGACATTGAAATGGAACGCTCGCGCGATCGCCTGCTTCATTATCTTCGCTTTCTCGCGGGCCTCTCGCACGAAGAGAAGCTCTTGCCCCTGACCATCGAGGGTGCGGCCCGCGTGCTCGAACACGCCGCGCGCTTGTGCGACGACCAGAACA
>JANNAY010000961.1:0-2096 GCA_031384945.1 Deltaproteobacteria bacterium | reverse complement strand
TGCACTTCCCCCCGGTTTCGGGGGGCCAGGGGGGCCTTCACTCCGGGGGCGAGAGCGGCCGCTGTTCCGGCGTTCACCACGAGGTCGAAGGTGCTCACGCTGTCGCTCCACACGCGAGGCGCACGGGCTTCGACTTGTGCTTGCGGCCGTTCTCGAGGACGAGGCGCGCCTCGCGGGTGGCGTTGATGCCGAGCGCGCGGCCGACAAACGGACGCATGCGATCGAGCTCGGCGCCGCCCACCAAACGCGTGCGCACGAGCAGCTCTTCGAGAGGAGGCACCGCCTCGGCCATCTTCGTCGCGCCGAGGGCTTCGACGGCGGTGCGCTGCAACCGGAAGAGCCCGTCGGCGTTCTCTTTCTGCGCCGACAGCGCTTGCACGCTGTCGCTGTCGCTCTCGCCGCCGGCGCAGCGGCGCAAGTACATGATGACGTGGTCGTCGGCGACGAGGGCGAAGGCGCGGAGGACGCCCTCTTTGACGTCGACGTTGCTGGCGCGCAGCGCTTGCTGTCCGAGCGCGAGCGCGCTGCCAGCGGCGTCGCGGCCGGCGCGCAAGATGACGGCCTGCGCCGCCGTCGTCGGCAGGTCGGCCACGCGGCGTTCGATCTGGCGCACCACCGGCGCGTCGAGCGCGTGCAGCGCGTCGACGAGGCGGCGGCGAAACGACTCGGTCTGGTGCACCGACGCCACCATGCGCAGCAGATCGACGAGGAGCGCGGCCATGTCGGGTCCGCGTTGCCCGCGCAGCTCGATCAAGAGGGCGATGCACCAGTCGGCGCCCTGCGGCGAGCGCGCGACTTCGGCGAGGTGCTGCGCCGCCGGCGAATTCGGACCGTCGCGCATCGCCCGCCACCACAGCGCCGAGATCACAGCGCCGCCGGTCTCGGCCATCGTCGGATCCGTCGGCGGCGTCGCGAGGATGCTGCGCACCGTCGTCAACGTCGCCGGCACGATGACCCGCTCTTCTTCGAGCAGCGTGCACAGCAAGCGCGTGGTGCGCTCGAGGCGGTCTTCTTCGCGCAGGCTCGAGAAGGTCTTCAAGACGACGTCAGGCTGGGTGCCGCGCTGGCGCAAGCGCGCGACCTCGACGAGGGCGGCCCGCGTCTCGCGCAGCGGCAGCTCGAGGGCGCCGAAGGTCTTCTGCTGCGACATCTCGTTGAGCTCTTGCACGAAGAGATTTTCGAGCGGGCGCCCTGCCGACTTCGCGCCGGCGTTCAGCTCTTCGAGAAACTTCTGCCGGTCGCGCTCGAGGGGACGCATGCGCTCGAGCAGTCCGCCGATGGCAGTGGCGAGCTTGCTGTCGCGCTCGCCGCCCATCACCACCTGCATCACCGCCGACAACAGCAGCGGGTTGTTCACCTCTTTGCCGACAGCAGCAGCGCCGTCGACGCCGCCGCCGGCGACCTTGGCCAACAGGCGAAAGCGCGCTTCGGGCGAGAGACGCACCAGCGCCGCCGACAGCGTCTTCGCCGCCTCTGCCAACGCCTCGGGCGAATTCGACTGGTCTCTTGCGCATTTTTCAAAGGCGTCGCCGCCGATGTCGGCGAGCTCGTCGGCGCTGAGGCCGGCGAGGGCGCTGCTGGGCGAGCGCGACTGCTTCGGCGCATCGATGCTGACGCCGGGGGCTGCGCCGTCGATGAGCTCGTCGAGCAGCGAGCCCAACGACAACGGCGTCGACACGCGCTCGAGGGTCATGGCGACGGCGGCGCCGCGGCGGTTGGCGCGGGCTTTGAGGGCGAGCACGTCGGTGAGGGCACGGGCGATGAGGGGGTCGAGGGCGCCGCGGTCGATGGGGGCGCCGCTCATGAGGGCGTCGAGGTCCATCTCGAAGACGTCGATGCTGCGGGCGCCGCGCTCGACGTACATCTTCGTCACGCCGCCGGCGACGCGCACGCGCCGATCGCTCTCGCCGATCAACGCGAACAGCTCCCACAGGTCTTTGCCGGCGGTGGGCGCGCGCAGGCGCAGGCCGACGACAGACTTCTGCACCAACGCCGAACAAAACGTGCGCGTGCTCTCGTTCTGCAGTCCGTCTTTCAGACCGGTGAGCAGCAGCGTTTGATCGGCGGCAGCGACGACGCCGTCACCGCCGAGGGCG
>JANNAY010000944.1:0-7971 GCA_031384945.1 Deltaproteobacteria bacterium | reverse complement strand
AGCAGCGCTTCGGCGCGGGCGGCGGCGAGCCAGGCGTCGCTGACCTCGGCGAGCACGACGTCGACCCTGACGTCGACGAGGGCGGCCTCGGCGGCAGCAGCGGCGATGGCGGCGGCGCGCGGCGCCAACGTGATGTCGGTCGAGACCCCGCGCCACAAGCGTTGCGACAACCGCAAGCGCAGCGCCGGCTCGTACCGCGGGTTGATCGACTCGGCGTAGCTCGAGAACCAAGAGACCGTGCTCGCCACCGACAGCTGGTAGCTCGGCCCGACGGGCAGGTCGCCGGCCACGGCCACGCCGGCCACGACGTCGCGGGTGACGACGACGTCGTCGGGTTGGAAGAAGCTGGTGAACGGCCCAGCGATGGGCACCTGCCGCTGCCCGATCGACAGCGTGGGCACGAGCCGCGGGATGAACGGCAGCAGGTTGACGTCGACGACAGCGGCCTTGCTGACGGCGCGTTCGCGGGCGGCGCCAACGTCGAGGCGGGCGCCCAGCGCGTCGTGCAGGGCATCGCGCAAACCCAGCGGCGTCGACGCGGGCTGTGCAGGCGCAGACGACGTCGGCGCAGACGACGTGGGCGCAGACGACGTGGGCGCAGACGACGCGGGCGCAGACGACGCGGGCGCCAACGACGGGGCAGCCGCAGACGACGGCGCAGACAACGACGGTGCGGCGACGAAGACTGCGCCAAAGACAGACAGCGTCATTGCGCTGCGGGCTTTTCTTGCGAGGCGTCGCATGGTGGTGACAGCTTCCTCGGGCTTTCGGTATCGAGCGTAGCGCGCCGCCGCACGGCAGATGGAGAACCCCATGAAAGTGTTCGTCACCGGCGCCAGTGGAACCCTCGGCCGCGGCGTGGTCGCAGCGCTGCGCAGCAAGAACCACGACGTCACCGCGCTCACGAGCCAAGAGGCGCACCGCGCACAGCTGACCCAGCAAGGCGCCACCGTCGTCGTCGGCGACATGCGCGACGCGTCGAACTGGAAGAGCGAAGTCGCCGCAGCCGACGCGGTCGTTCACCTCGCCCAGCAGTCGGGACCGCGCATCACGAAGAAGGTCGCGCAGCTGTCAAAAGACGCCGACGAACAGCACGTCGACCTCTTGCTGTCGTCGATCTCTGGACGCTGCAAGGCGCTCATCTACACGAGCGGTGTGTGGGCCTACGGCGACGCGCCGACGGCGAAAGATGAGGCGTCGACGACGAAGCCGTTTCCGCTGGTGGCCTACAAGGGCGAGCAAGAGCAAAAGATTCTCGCCGCCGCGAAGGCCGGCAAAGCGCCGGGCGTCGTGCTGCGTCCCGGGGTCGTCTACGCGCCGTGGGGCATCTTCGAGAAGAACTACCTGGCACCGATGAAGAAGGGCGCGTCAGCGAAGTATCCCGGCAACGGCAACAACGTCGTCAGCTGGTTGCACGTCGACGACTGCGGCGCCGCCTACGCCAGCGTCGTCGAAGGCGCCTCTGCCGGCAGAGGCGTGGGCGACGTCTTCAACATCTGCGACGACGAACCCGTCGCCGTGAAGACCATGATCGAAGAAGTGGCGAAACACATGGGCGCGAAGAAGCCCGGCGGCGTGCCCGGCTTCATCATCAAGCTCGCCGTCGGCGCACTGCTCGGCGAGCCCCTGTTGGCGAACGCCGCGATGTCGAACGCCAAGGCGAAGGCGCAGCTGGCGTGGACGCCGCGGTACCCGACGTGGCGCGAAGGCGCTGCCGCCATCGCGGGCGCGGCAAAGAAGTAGACGCACGATGAGCGAGGGCTTCGACCGGCTGCGGCTGCGGGCGCTCACGGCGCTCGATGGGCTGTGGCCTGTGCCCATCGTCGACGACGTCAACAGCGTCAACAACGTCGCCACCGTCGCCGGCCTCGCGCCGGGTGTGCAGGTGCTCGGCCGCTACACGCTCGAAGCGGTGCTCGGCGAAGGCGGCTTCGGCCGTGTGTGGCAGGCGCTCGACGCGACGACGTCGAAGCACGTGGCGCTCAAAGAGCTGAAGGCCAGCGCCAAAGACGACAGCGGCCTTCTGCTGGATCAGCAGAGCGGCATGCAGCTCGAGCAAGAGTTCTTCTCGCTGTCGCGCCTGCGCCACAAGAACATCGTCGCCGTCATCGACTACGGCGAGCTGCCGCAAGCGCAGGGCGGCGCGCGTTTTCTCGTCATGGAATTGGTGCCCGGCAAAGACGTGCACGACCGCCTGAAGAGCGGGCCCTTGCCGCGCGACGAGGCGCTGCGCGTGTTGCTCGGGCTGGCGCAAGGTCTGCAGCTCTTGCACACGCGGCTCTACGTGCACGGCGACATCAAGGCCGAGAACGTGCGCGTCGTCGACGACGGCAGCGTGAAGCTGATGGACTTCGGCCTCTTGCACCAGCTCGGCACCGCCGCGCAGCAGATTCAAGGCACCGTCGAATACATGGCCCCCGAGGTCATCAAGGGCTCGGTCATCGACGGACGCACCGACCTCTACGCCCTTGGCGTGCTCGCTTACGAGATGTTCACCGGCAGCGTGCCCTTCGCCGAGGGCACGCCGTTTCAGATGATGCAGCAGCATCTGACGGCGACACCGCGGGCGCCGAGCCACTTTCTCGATCTGCCCGCTGAGATCGACGCGCTGGTGTTGCAGCTGCTCGAGAAAGATCCGCAGAAGCGCCCGAAGAGCGCCGCCGTCGTCGCCGAACGCGTCGCCGCCATCGCCGGCATCGACGTCGGCGCAGACGCTGGCGCGCAGCGCACCAGCTACCTCTACAGCGCGCGTTTGATCGGGCGCGACGACGACGCCAAGGTCGTCGACGACGTCAGAGCCAACGCCAAAGCCGGCGAATTCAGCGCCGTCTTCGTCGCCGGACGCGCGGGCGAAGGCAAAACGCGCCTGCTCGACGAGCTGCGCTTGAAGGTGAAGCTCGATCGCATGGTGTGGGCCAGCGGCCAGTGCCGCAAAGAGGGGCTCGAGCCCCTCGCGCCGCTCGTCGAGGCGCTGTCGGTGCTGGTGGCGCGCACGCCCGACGATGTGCTCGCGCCCCATGGCGCCGTGCTCTCGCATGTGCTGCCGCGGGTGCGCGAGCGCGGGTTCACGCCGCCGCCGTTTTCAAACCCGACGCAGGCGCAGTTCAAGGTCAACGCCGCCGCCGCCGCGTGGTTGACGACGTTGGCTGTGACGACGCCGTTCGTCTTGTGCATCGAAGACCTGCACGCCGCCGATGGGGCGACCCTCGACTTGTTGAACCATTTGGTTCGCTCGCTGCACGGCAAGGTCGCTGCTGGCGTCGTCGGCACCTTTCGCAGCGACGAGGTCGACCGCGCCCACCGCGTCTACAACACCGTCGATGAGCAAAAGGCCCGGTTGCTGACGCTGCGTGGACTCTCGCGCGCTGACGTCGACGCGGTCTTGGCGTCGACGTTGTCTGAGCACCAGCTGCCCGACGCGTTTGTCGACGACGTCTTTGGCACCAGCGCCGGCAACGCGTTCTTTTTGATCGAGATGCTGCGCTGGTTGGTCGAGGTCGGCGCCGTGAAAGACGAGGCCGGGGCGTTCGCGTTGTCGTCGTCGCCGCCTGCGTTGCCGGCGTCGTTGTCGGCGGTGATGACGATGCGGTTGGCGGCGCTGCCGCCGTCGCTGTTGTCGTTGGCGCAGTCGTTGGCGCCAGCGGGCCGCGCCCTCGACGTCAAGTTGGTCGAGGCCCTCGGCGGCGGCGCGTCGACCTCGCTCTACGAGCAGATCGAGCAGCTGGTCGAGCGGCAGGTGTTGCAGCGCGGCGGTGCCCGCTTGTTCTTCGCCAACGACGTCGTCAGAGCCGCCATCGTCGACGGCACCGACGCCGCCGTGCGCGGGCGGCAGCACCAGAAGATCGGCGCGCTGCTCGAGCAGGGCGTGCTCGGCCCGGTGGCGCCCAGCGTGCTGGCGCACCACTTCGGCAAGGCTGTCGACGACGTCGCCCGCGACCACGGCGTCGATCTGTATTTGCAGGCGGCGAAGCAGGCGATGGCCAAGCAGCAGCTGCTCGAGGCCACGCAGCTCGCTGGCGAAGGTGCTGCGTTGTTGGCGGCGTCGAAGCGCGCCGACAAAGCCGCGCTCGATGTCGCGTTTCAAGATTTGATGGCGACGACGTCGGTGGCGACGCATCCGCCGACGACCGTGAAGGCCGTCGAGCATTTGTTGCAGACGTGGAAGCACATCGATCCCGATCGTGTGCTGGCGGAGCACGAGGCGAAGAAGCAGCAGTGGGCGAAGTTGCCGAAGCTGCTGCAGTCGGCGTTGGCGCCGTGGCATCCGTCGCCGCCGCCAAAGATGCCGGCGCCGTCTTCTGGCCGAGGGGCGGGGCCGCCGCCGCCGTTTGATCCGTCGACGACGGACCCGCTGAAGATCGTCGACCGCTTGCAGACCTTGTTGGGGATGGAGGCGATGGCGCTGGCGTCGTTGGGCGAGCCCGAGCGGGCCATCGACGTCGCTGACACGATGATTCGCCGCACGCGGCAGGCGATGGGTGCGGCTCCGGGTCCGCCGTCGCCGCTGGTGGCTGTGGGCAGCGTGCCGAAGTTGTTGGCGCTCGTGCACATGGGCCGCTTGTCAGAGCTGCGCGTCGTCGGCGCCAGCACCACGGCCGTCTTTGACAAGGTCGGCGACCACCTGCCGCCGCCGCTGCGCGCCTTCTGGTTTCTCTCGCACTACCTGATGGCCTTTGGTGAGGCTGTTGGTGGCACCACTGCGTTTGGTCCGTCGTGTGAGAAGGCCCTCGCTGTCGCCACGCGCTTCGATCTGCCGCAAGAGAAGACGCTGGCGCAGCTGCCACGGTTGGTGGCTGCTGCTGTACGCGGCGTTCCTGACGAGGTCAGCAAGCTCAACGCTGAGCTCGAAGACATGTGCTGGCGCCTGGGGTTTCCCTACATTCTGAACAGCCGCATGCGCTTGTGGTTGCCGACCTTTCACCTCGAGCGCGGCGAGCTCGCGCAGGCGCGGGCCATCACCAACAAGCTCGAAGGCATGGGCAAGGCCACCCGCGATTCGTGGTTGCTCACCTACGCTGCGCTCTACCGCGGACTCGACGCACAGGCCGCGGGTAACGACGTCGCTGCCGAGCCGTTGTTGCGCCAGTCTGTTGAGACCGCGCGGCAAAAGAAGCTCGGACGCCTCACCGTTGCCCTGTGCGCGCTCGGCGAAGTGCTCGTCGCCCTGGGCAAGCGCGACGAGGCGTTGACGCTCGCCGATGAGGCCCTCGCGCGCGCGACGACGTCGGCGTTTGCGTGTCCGTACGACGAGGTCATCAGCCGTCGCTTGCGCGCCCGCGTCGCCGACGACAACGCTGGCGCCGGCAACGACGCCGGCAACGACGCCGCCCGCGCCCACCTCGACCGCAGCGTTTCGCTCGCCCACGAGATCGAGAACCCCGTGCAAGAGGGCTTCTCTCTCGTCGCCCGCGCCCGCTTCTGCGCTGCTCATGACGACGTCGTTGGCGCCCGCAGCGACGCCGACCGCGCCCGCGCCGTCTTTGGCAGCATCGCCAACGACCGCGGCCGCAAAGACGTCGACGCCGTCGTCGGAGGCCTCGCGTGACCACGTCGATCGCGCCGCGTCCGTCGTCTCCTCCGTCGTCGTCGTCGTCGTCGTCACCGTCGCCGTCGCCATCGGGATCGTCGTCGTTGGCACCCTGGCTGCGCGCGCGCCGTGTGGCCCAATGGGGACTCGTGCGCTGGGGCTGGGCGCGCGTGCTCGCCCTGCGCGGCGACGTCGATGCACTCCCTCCAGCGGAGCGCGCGCAGGCGCTGCTGCTGACCGCCGACGTGCTGCGCCGCGCCTCGCAGCTGCGCGCCGCCGCCGACGTGTGCGCCGCCGCCGTCGTCGCCGCCAAAGACGCAAAGCAGCGCTCGTTGGCCGCGGGCGCGTTGCTGCTCGCCGTCGACGGCTGCGTCGCCGCCGGCGACCTCGACGCCGCCGCCGCCTTCGTCAAAGACGCCGACCTCGCCGCCGACGCCAGAGACGGCGCAGGCGCCGCCGACGCAGCGCTGCACCTCGCGCGCGGCCACGTGCAAGACGCGCGGCTCAAGCTGAAGAGCGTGCCCGACGACGTCGTCGACCCGTTCACGCGCCGGCTCATCGACCTGCTGCGCACCGAGACGCTGCTCGAGATGGGGGCCCTCGTCGGCGCGGAGCAGCAGCTGGTGCGCCTCGAAGCAGCGATGGCCGGAGTGGGCGGCGTCGGTGTCGTCGACAACCACGACGAAGCACGGCTGCGGCTGCTCCTGCTGCGCGCGGCGTACGAGATCGCCGCGCTGCGGGCGAAGCACAGAGGCGCTGTCGTCGCCGTCGACGAAGCCCGCGTCGCCACCGCCTCCGTCGACCGCGCCGCCGGATTCGCCGTCGCGTTTCCGTTGCACAAAGCGCACGCGATTCACCTGCACGGTGAGCTCGACCTCGCCGTCGGACGCGACCCGCGCCTGTCGTTCGAACGAGCCGCGGCGGTGCTCGAAGCGGCGCGCTTGCCGTTCGCGCGGGCGTCGTTGATCGCCAAGCAGGCGCAGGTGGCCCGCGCCGTCGATGAACAACGCACCGGGCTGCGGCTCGGACCGGCGCGGGCGCTGCTCGTCGACAAAGGCGCGGCCGCCCGCCTCGGCACGGTCGCCAAACCCGCTGCCAGCGCCGAACCACAGCGCCGCTCGATCGCGATGCGGCTCGAGGCCGCGCTCGACGATCCCGCCCTCGGCGACGGGCAAGGACTCGAAGCCGTCATCGAGGTCAGCCGCTACCTCGCGTCGCTGCGCAACCTCGACGAGCTGTTCGACAAGACCCTCGAGAGCATCGTGCGCGTGACGCGGGCCGAGCGCGGGGCGCTGCTGAAGAAGAACGACGACGGCAGCTGGGTCTGCCTGGCCGCGCGCGGCATGAAGCGCGAAGACGTCAGCGAAGGCAACGTCGGCGCTGCCGCCATCACCTTCAGCGTCGTCAGAGAAGCGGTCGACAGCGGCGAAGCCGTGCTCAGCGACAACGCACTCGCCGACGACCGCTTCAAAGAACGCCAGAGCGTCGTCGCCACCGACATCCGCTCGGTGCTGTGCTCGCCGGTGCGCACGCGGTCGCGCACATTGGGCTACGTCTATCTCGACCGCCGTCTCATCTCGGTGAGCTTTCGCGTCGAGCAACAAGACCTGCTCGCCGCCATCTGCACCCAGGTCGCGGTCGCCTGGGAGAACGCGCTGGCGTTCTCCGAGATCGACGCGCTCAACGGCGGCCTCGAGAAGAAGGTCAAAGAGCGCACCCTCGAATTGCGTGACAGCAACGACAAGCTGACGGCCTCGATCGAAGAGCTGACCAACACGCGGTTGAAGCTCGCCGAGGCCCAGCGCGACGCGCTCGAGAAAGAGATGGGGCTCGCGCGCGACATCCAGCGCTCGATTCTGCCGCCTGAAGACGTGAAGAGCGCCGACGGGCTGACGTTCGTCGGACGCGTCTGGCCCGCCAGCTTCTGCGGCGGCGACTGGTGGTCGACGGCGCCGTTGCCCGGCGGCCGCACCCTCTTCGTCGTCGCCGACGTCACCGGCCACGGCGTCGCCGCCAGCCTCATCACCGCCGTCGCCAACGCCTGCCTCGACACCCTCGCCGTGCTCGGCAAAGGCGCCGTCGGCGAGGTGATGCAGCGCGGTCCAGCGTCGACGTTGGCGGTGTTGAACGACGTCGTGCACGCGGCCACCGGCGGACAGCTCTGCGCCACCGCCTTTGCCGTCGTCGTCGATCCGGCGACGCGCTCGCTCACCTACTCGAGCGCCGGACACAACCCGCCGTACCTGTGGTCGCGCACGAAGAAGGCCGCGGTGCCGTTGGTGGCCCGTGGCTCGCGCCTCGGCGAGAGCGAGACGTCGACGTACACCGAGGCAGTGGCGACGTACGAGGCCGGCGATCGCCTGGTGCTCTACACCGACGGCATCGTCGAATGGCCGGGCCCCAAAGACCGGCAGTTCGGCGACCGCAGGTTTCGCAAGGCCATC
>JANNAY010000850.1:0-2128 GCA_031384945.1 Deltaproteobacteria bacterium | reverse complement strand
CAATTCGACGTCATCGCCGACGGCACCGGCGTCGTCGACATCGCCGTCGCCGACGTCAACGACGACGGCGTGGTCGACATCGTCGTCGTCAGCGCCGGCGTCGTCAGCGTCTTCGGCGCAGGCGGCAACCGCGTCGCCACCACGGCCCTGCCGTTCACGCCCGTCGCCGTCGCCGTCGGAGCCGTCGATCGCGACACCGCAGACATCGTCGTCGCTGGCGGCGGCGGGGCTGCGGTGATTCGCGTACAGGGTCTGTGACTCAACCCATCGGTGGCAGCGCGGCCATGCGCTTCATCATCTCTTTCGGCGAGACGAGCTCTTTCTGCTGGCCGATGGACCAGCGGACGCCCCACGCGTCGCGCACGACGCCGTAGCTGTCGCCCCAGAACTGGTCGGCGAGCGGCATCTCGACGGTGCAGCCGGCGTCGACGGCGCGCTTGAACAACGCCGCCGCGTCTCTCGAGTAGAGGTGCATGGCGCCGGTGACGGGCGCGCCCATCATCGGGTCGCTGCACATGAAGACGCCGTCGCCGATGCGGACCTCGGCGTGCATGATCAAGCCGCCCGGTCCGGGCATCGTCGAGCGCACTTTGGCGCCGAACGCCTTGCCCCAGAACGCGAGCGCCTTTGCGCAGTCGGTGACGGAGACGACGGGGGCGACGTTGGTGTAGCCGGCCGGAATTCCCGACAGCTTCTTCTTCGCCGAACGCTTCGTTCGCGGATTCTTCGCGGGCTTCTTCGCGGGCTTCTTCGCCGGCTTCTTCGCGGGCTTCTTCGCCGCGGTCTTCTTCTTCTTCTTCGTCGCCATGTGGATCTCCTCGGGGTGGTCGCGCTTCGTAGCACCAGAGCGCTTTGCAGCGCGATCCCAGCGCGATCCTTTTCTGTGCGAGACCGGTGCCGTGTCGATGTCGCAGATGCGTGAGCAAGAGCTCCTGAGCTCGCTCTACCGGACCTACGGAGGCCGTGTGTATTCGCGGTGCCTGTACCTGTTGAAGAACAAAGAAGAGGCGCAAGACGCGCTGCACGAGGTCTTCATCAAGGTGCAGAAGAACCTCGACGGCTTTCGCAACGAGGCGTCACCGCTGACGTGGATGACGCGCATCGCGACAAACCACTGTCTGAACGTCATCCGCGCCAAGCGCGCCCCGTGGCACGCGAAATACAAGACCGAGATCGAGAATGGCGTCGTCAGCGCCGACGGCGGCTTTCATTTGCAAGAGAACCGCGAGCTCTTGCGGCTCTGCCTGGCCCGCGTCGCCGAAGTCGACGCCGACCTCGCCGAGCTCGCCACCTACGCCTTTGTCGACGACATGAAGCAGGCCGACATCTGCGCATTGGTGGGCCTCAGCGCCCCCACGCTGCGCAAACGGTTGCGCGAGTTCATCTCGCTGTGCCGCGCCGAGATCGAGAAGCACGTGCCCGGCGTCGTCTTTGAAGAAGCCCCCATCTGAGCCCAACTGAGGACCTCGCCACCATGACCACCCTCCTCCTTCCCAAAGACAGCGACGACGCGCGGAGCGTGAGCCGCTTCGACATCGAGCGCCTCGCGGTGGGTGAGCTCACGGGCGACGACAAAGCCCGCGTCGAAGCTGCCATCGCGGCCGATGCTGTGCTCAAGGCCTTCTTCGACGACGTCGTCGCCAGCGACAAAGCCTTCTTGTTCGAGAATCCCCCGGCGAAGTTCTTCGCCACTGCTACCGCGACCGCGCCGACGTTCGCCGACAAGCTCATCGCGTTCTTCAAGTCACCGCAGCTCATCTCGTCGCTGTGCGCGGCCGCCGCTGTCGTCGTCATCGTCAACGCCCCCATCGGCGCAGGCGCCAAAGACGGCGACGGATCGCGCATCAAGGGCGGCGCGCACGAGCCGTCCGTCGCGTTCTTCGTGCAAGACGGCGAGGCGGCGCGCCTCGGCCACGCCGGCGAGGCGCTCAAGGCCGGCGACAAAATTCAGTTGGCCGTCAAAGACGTCGACAAAGCCGCCATGGTCGTCGTCGGCGTCGACAGCAACGGCGTCGTCAGCGTCTACGCCCGCGAGGCGGTGTCGACGACGGCGAAGGGCGCGGTGGCGTCGTCGTCGTCGTCGTCGAAAGCGCGGCTGCTGCCGGCGTCGCTCGTGCTCGACGACACC
>JANNAY010000836.1:0-2425 GCA_031384945.1 Deltaproteobacteria bacterium | reverse complement strand
GCCCCCCTCTGCCAACGTGAACCGGACAGCCGCGTGAACCGAAAAGATGCTCGTGGGGGGCTCTCACGCCGTTCGTCGCCGAGATCGCAGCCATCAAACTCTGTCTCGAGCAGCGTCATCCCGCGTTCGGATCACACCCTCCGCGGCGGCGAAAGATGTGCAGAAACATCAGCCCGTGGGCGCGGCTCAACCATCGTCGTTTTTGGTCAGACGCCTTGGCCGCTACGGGGAAGCGATCAACGGCGGACTGCTCGCGTTCACCCTCGCCCGCGCTTTGGCGGGAGAGGGTCGAGCGCAGCGAGGGAGAGGGCGCCAACGACGCTACCGGCGGCCTTCAACCGCGACCAGCCTCAGCGCTTCTGGTGCTCGAGAAACCGCGCGAAAAACGGCACCGCGGGCTTCGCCGCCGACAACGCCTGCGCCTTGCGCTGCTGCATGGCGCCGACGTCGCCGCCAACGCCGGCGGTGAATTCGATGGCTTCGTTCCAGGCAGCGCCGAGGCCGCCGTCGTCGAGGGCGCCGTCTTCGTTCTTCAACGTGCGCTCGTGAAAACGCACGAACGCCGCCCGTCGCTCTTCGCGAAAGGCGGCAATCACACCGCGCACGACGCCGTCGTCGGGGGCGCTGTCGACGAGGTCTTGCAAGGTCGCCAGAACCCGCAACTGCGCGCGCGCCGAAGCATTCACCTCGGCGAGCGCCGTCGCAGCTGCGCGGTCTTGCGACTTCACGTGGCGGTCATCCGCCGAGCTTGGCCTTCAGCAGGTCGCCGAACGAGCCCAGGCCGGTCTTGCCCGCCTGGCCTTTGTCTTTCTTGTACTCGTCGACGAGGGCGCGCTCTTCGGCCTGCTCGCGGGCGGTCTTGCTGGCCTTGAAGCGGCCGCGCTCATCGATGTCGATGATCATCGCCTGCACGATGGCGCCGATGGGGAACGCCTTGCCAAGGTCAGAGCCGCGCGGCGTGCCGGTCTCAGAGGACGGCATCAGCGCCGAACCGAGCTTCTCGGCCGAGGCCGGGTCAGCGCCCTCGGGGTAGCAGTTCAAGAACACGCCATACTTCTCGATGCGCTCGACGACGCCGACGATGCGGGCGCCGCGGCCGAGCTTGTCGCGACGGGCGGCGTCTTTGACCTGCTTGTCGGCGACGTAGGCCTGCTGCGAGGCCGCTTCGGCGTCAGAGTCGCGCATGGTCAGCGAGACGCGGCGGCGGGCGAGGTCGACGTCTTTGACCTTGATCGAGACGTTCTCGCCCTCTTGCAGCACGTCAGCGGGGTGACGGATGCGACGGTCAGAGATCTCAGAGACGTGTACGAGGCCTTCGACGCCGGGAAAGATCTCGACGAAGGCGCCGAAGGGCTCGAGGCGCATGATGCGGCCGATGAGCTGGGCGCCGGGCGAGAGCTCGTGCATGTGGGCGACGAGGGGGTCTTCGAGCATCGACTTCATCGACAGGCCGATGCGCTGCTGGCCGGGGCGCTTCGGGTCGTCTTCGATCTTGGTGACCTCGACGGTGACCTGCTGGCCGACCTTGATGACCTCGTTGATGTCGCCGACGCGACCGTACGAGAGCTCGCTGACGGGCACGAGGCCGTCGAGGCCGCCGATGTCGACAAAGGCGCCGAAGGGCTGAATTCGGGTGACCACGCCATCGAGGCGCAGACCGACGCCGAGACGCTCACGCAGCTTGGCGGCCTTTTCGTGACGCTCTTTCTCGACGAGGGCGCGGCGCGAGAGCACGACGTTCTTGCCGCCCTCTTTCACTTCACGCACGAGAAACTGCAGCGTCTTGCCGATCATCGTCTGCGGGTCGTCGACGAAGTGGATGTCGATCTGGCCGAGCGGGCAGAAGCCGCGCGACGAGCCGGCGAGGGTGATCTCGAAGCCGCCTTTGTTGACGCCGGTGACCGTGCCGTCGATGGGGATGCCGTTGTGCTTCGCCGTCTCGAGCATGCCCACGTCGATCATGCCCTTGCCGATCTTGGGGCTGAGCACGACGCCGTCTTTGAAGGCGACGACGAAGGCGTTGACGACCTGGCCGACCTTGATGGTCATCTCATCCGTGTCTTCGTCGACGAATTCGGCGCGGGCCGCGTGGGCCTGCTGCGTCTTCGACAGCTCGAAGAACACGGTGTCGCTGCCGATGTGCACGACGGTGGCGCCGACCTTGTCGCCGATGCGCAGCTGCTGGCGCTCGACGCCGCCGCTCTCGGCGAGCATGGCGGCGAAGTCGCCGATGTCTTCGTCGCGCTTGACGACGATGGGCTCGAGGCCGGTGAAGTCTTGCGGCGCCGGCTGGCGCTCACGCGGCGAGCCACGCGACTGGCCGCCATCGCGGCGCGGGCCGCCACGGCCACCACCGTCACGGCCACCGGGACGCGGTCCACGAGGACCGCCGCCGCCGCCGCCGGGGCCGCCGCGGTCGTTGCGC
>JANNAY010000780.1:0-3086 GCA_031384945.1 Deltaproteobacteria bacterium | reverse complement strand
CAGCAGGGTCGCGTCGACGTTGACCTCGAAGTGGCGCCGCAGCGGCTTGCTGAAGTCGAGCCAGTCGACCTCGCCTTCGCCCTCGCCGACGACTTCACCTTCGCCTTCGCCTTCGACTTCACCTTCGCCTTTGCCGACGACTTCGCCTTCGCCTTCGCCGACGACGTCGCCTTCGCCCTCCGCGTGCTCGCCTTCGCCCTCCGCGCGTGACGCATCGAGAAACAGGCTGCACGACGTCGTCAACAGCGGCAGCAGCGGCAGCGCAAGCAGGGCGGCCCTCACAGCGGAATTCCGAAGGCGCGCTCCCAATCTTCTTGGGTGTTGATGTCTTCGAGCACGCGCCAGTCGGACCACGTCAGCTCGTGCAGCGCGCCTTCACCGTGCAGCTCGTCGAGCAAGCCGCGCGGTCCGCCGTTGCCGCCGCACGACGACAGGCGCCGCCAGGCGGTCTTGCGAAACGCGACGGGATGCCCGCGCTTGCCGCCGACGACAGGGACGCAGGCCTCGGCCGTCGTCGTCGCCAGCGCGTGCTGCAGCGCCTGCAGCACACCGGTCGAGGCGTGCGGCGCGTCGACGGGCGTGAGGATGAGCCCAGTGGCGGTGCTGGCGCGGGCGAGGGCGGTGCGCACCGAGCCCGTGAGCCCGAGGTTGGGCTCGTCGTTCTCGACGATGTGCAGCCGCGCCGCCGGGTTGATCGACAGCGGCTTGACCGTCGCGCGAATGGCATCGCCGATGGCCCCGTCGGGCACCGTGATGATCAAGGGGACGACGCCGGCGTCGACGAAGGTGACGGCGAGGCTCCAAATGAACGGGATGCCCGATGCGCCCATCGGCAACAGCGCCTTCGGCCGTCCCATGCGCGACGACATGCCCGCGGCCGCGATCAGTCCAGCAGTTGTCATCGCGTGCCTGTCTTTGTCGCCGAGTTCGTCGTCGCCGCATTCGTCGTCGCCGAATTTGTCGTCGTCGAACCCACAGGCGCGCCGTGCGTGCGCCGCTGCGCGCTCTCGTGACGCCGTCGCACCTGCACCATCTCAGCGACGATCGAGACGGCGATTTCTTCGGGGGTCTCGGCGCCGATGTCGAGCCCAGCCGGACAGCGCAGCCGCGCGATGTCGTCGTCGCTCTTGCCTTTGTTGAGCAAGCGCTCGCGCATCATCAACGCCTTGCGCTGCGAGCCGACGACGGCGCAGAAGGCGAAGTCGAAGTCGAGCACGCGCTCGGCGAGGCGTTGGTCGACGGCGTGGTCGTGGGTGGCGACGACGACAAAGGCGTCTTTGGCGAAGGGCAGGGCCCGCAGGTCGTCGTCGTGGTCGTAGCTGTCGCGCAAGTCGACGGCGTCAGCGAAGCGGTCGGCGACGCGCAATTCGTCGCGGGGGTCGACGACGACAACGTCGAAGCCGGCTTTGGCGGCGACGGCGCAGACGGCTTCAGAGACGTGGCCGGCGCCGAAGACGATGCAGGCGGGGCGCATGCGCAGGCTCTCGATGAAGACAGAGACGCTGCCACCGCAGCACATGCCGAGCACGGTGGTGAGCGGAATCTCGACGAGCCGCGGGCGCATCTCGGCGATGACCTGCAGCGCCTGCCGCCGAATTTCGTGCTCGATGGCGCCGCCGCCGACGGTGCCAGAGGCGACGGCGCCGAAGTCGCTGCCGTCGTCGACGATCAACATGCTGGCGCCGGCCTTGCGTGGCGTCGAGCCTTTGGTTGCCACGACCGTACAGACAGCGGCAGCGGCACCACTGTCGACGACGTCCGCGAGGCTGTGGGGATCGATCACCCGCACAGCATAGCGTTAGGGTGTGCGTCGATGACGACGCCATTCAACAAAGAAGACGGGCCGGGCCAAGAGACCCGACGCCTGCAGGCCATCATGTTCACCGACATGATGGGCTTCTCGAAGATGATGGGCGAAGACGAAGCGCGCACCATCCGCCTCGTCGAAGAGCACCGCGCCATCGTGCGGGCGATCTTGCAGAACTACGGCGGGCGCGAGCACCAGACCATCGGCGACGCGTTCGTCGTCCTCTTCGACAGCGCCTTGAACGCCGTCTCGTGCGCCGTCGAAATTCAAAAGCAGCTGCGCACGCGCAACGACACGAAGGTGAAAGAAGAGCAGGTGTGGATCCGCGTCGGCATCCACCTCGACGATATCGTCTTCAAAGACGGACAAATCTACGGCGACGGCGTCAACCTCGCCGCCCGCGTCGAACCACAAGCCGAGCCCGGCGGCATCTGCGTGACCGAGCCGGTGCTCGCGCATGTGAAGGGCAAGGTCACCTTCGGCTTCGTCTCGCTCGGCGAGCGCGCGCTCAAGAACATCGCGCGACCGCCGCAGCTCTACGCCGTTCACGTCGAGGGCGCGCCGGCGCCGAAGCGCGACGCACCGAAGCCGAAGCAGCAAGGCGTCTCCGCCTCCATCGTCGTCGGCGTCGGCGTCGGCGTCGCGTTCGTCGTCGCCGTCGTCGTTGGCGTCGTCGTCGCGACAAAGGCGCCGCCGGCGTCGACGAATCCCGCGGCGCTGGCGGCGTTCAACGAGGCGCTGCAGCTGCAACGCGACGCGCAGCCGTCGGGCGTGACGCAGAAGCTGGAAGAGGCGGCGCAGAAAGATCCATCGATGGCGCCGGCGCACCTGCGCCTCGCCGCCTGGCTCGTCGAAGAAGACGCGACGCTGGCGCGGGCGTCATGGCAGGCGGCGCAGCGCAACCGCGAGCGCTTGTCGAAGCACGACCAAGAATTGCTGCGCGGGCTCTCGCCGTACCTCGCCTCCACCGTCGACCCCGCCGGCTTCGTCGCAGCCATGGACGACGTCGCCAGCAACGACGACGACGACGACGAATTCCGCTTCTGGCGCGCCTACGCACACTTGCTCAACGGCGACCACGTCGGCGCCCGCCCCATCGCCGCCGCCGGCACGCCGACGTTTCTCTTGCACGCGTGGATCGAAGGCAGCGCGGCGTTGATGGCCGGCGACGAAGCTGCCGGCATGGCCGCGCTCAACCGCTGCGTCGACGCGGCGCCAGCGTCGACGAAGTGCCTGCAAGAGCTCATCTCGCTGCACCTCCGCCAGGGCCGCTGCGCCG
>JANNAY010000777.1:0-1829 GCA_031384945.1 Deltaproteobacteria bacterium | reverse complement strand
CTGTGGAGAGGTAAATCGAGCAACCAGACGCAGACTCACAATGGATTGCGTTGTGAAGCTTGCAGCGATGACAGCAGGCACTCTTCGACGACCACGACCCAGACGTTGCTGCGAATTCGTCTCTCGAAAGTCCTCCGAGCGCAAGCACCTACTCAGCAATGATTGCATCAACCATGCGATAGGGCTGCGATTGCACCTCTCCACAGCGAGGCTTTGCGAGCGGCCGCGGCCCGCGTCCGCGAATCGGCCTGGAGAGGTCCGAGCGCAGCGAGGGGTGAGGTCTTCGGGCCGAGCGCGCACGAGCTCTGGGTCGCCTCTCAGCCTTCTTCGCCGACGACGGGTGCGATCAAGATCGAGAACTTCGTGTCGCCGATCTGAAAGCTGTCGCCGTCGAGCAGCGTCATCTTCTCGACGCGGTCGCCGTCGACGAAGACGCCGTTGCTGCTGCCGAGGTCTTCGAGCTCATAGAAGCCGCCCGTCGTGCGGCGAATGCGCGCGTGTCGCGCCGACGCCGTCTTCTCAGACAACACGATGTCGCAAACGCCATCGCGCCCGATGACGGTCTCGCTGCGTTCGAGGGGCACGCGCACCTCGGCGGCGTTCTTGCCGCGCTTGAAGGTGAGCTCAGCCGCCGTCGTCCGTCGACGTCGCTGCGCCAGCTTCGGCGCCAATTCTCTCAAGCGAAACGGCTGCGTCTTCTCTTCCGGCGGCGGCTTCTCCGGCTCGGGCGCCTTTTGCGACTTCGATGACTCACCCGGCGTCGTCGCGAGTGCCTCTGCTTTAGAAGCGCGGGCTCCAGAGGTCGAGTTCTCACCCATGCGGCGAACCTATCAAGGACGCGGCTGATCGAGGGCGGCGTCGAGGTACGCGAGGCAGCCGGCGACGGCGTCGTCGACGTAGACGCGGGGATCGTCGGGGTTGAAGCGCTCGAACAACGACGGCGCCCGCGCGTGGCGCCAGAGCGTGCGCCACAGCGGATAGACCTCGACCGTCAGCGACCAACACTTGTGCACGTGGTGCAGGTGGTCTTCGAGCTCGCCAGTGAACACGTCGAGGGGCGCGCACATGAAGGTCGGGTAGAAAAATGTACGCTGGCCCCGGCGCCAGGCCCGGCACAATCTTCGATACATCGCCGCATCTGACGCCGTCGTCACCTTCGGGGGAATCAACGTTCCCATGAAAGAATGAAACGACACCGCGGCGTGAAATTTGTGTTGTGACGCCAGCGCGTCGATGGCCCGCGCCTCGGGCTCCGAGAAGGGCGCGGTGCCCCGGTACGTCGGCGACGCCGGATCGTTCGAGCCCGACGCCGCCCAGAACGCCGGCGGCGCGTCGTGCGGCCGCGGAAAATTCCGGTTGAGGTCGACGCCGTGGGCGTTGCCGCGCAGCTGTTTGATGGTGCCCACGCCGTTTTGCAGCCGCGTGCGCGCGTGTCCGTCGGGGTTCAACAGCGGCGCGACGACGACGTTGGCCCGCTTGCGCAGCGAAGCACCCTGCTGGTTGCCGAGCGCGCGCAAGACGCCGAGGGCGCAGGCGGCGCCGACGAATTCGACGCCGTGCAAATTGGCGTCAACGAGCACTGTCGGGGCGTTCGGCGTCGAAGCTGCGACGACGGCAGCGCGCAGCGGGCGGTCGTCGACGCTGCGGCCGAATTCGACGACGTCAGCGCCGGCGGCCGCGGCGAATTCGTCGAGGGCATCGTCGACGTCGATGTAGTGGGAGGAGATCAAGACGAACCTCGAGCATCGTCGACGACGATCGCCCCGCATGCCGCGCGCTCGACAACGTCACGGGGTGCGACTTCCCCCCGGTTTCGGGGGGCCAGGGGG
>JANNAY010000752.1:0-4265 GCA_031384945.1 Deltaproteobacteria bacterium | reverse complement strand
CACCCACAGCAACTGCAGCAAGAAAACGACGACGCCCGCGACAGGAACGACGCCGGCGCGCGCTCTCAACACGTTGGCCAGGAGCGCGCCCACGACCGCACAGGCGACGCAGGCGACATCGACGACGACGCCGCTGGCGCCGACGGCGACGCAGGCCCCGACGCCGACGAGGGCGCCGCCGACCGCCGAGGCTGCGCGACGCGCGAACATTTGGCTTCGTTAGCAGGCCCGCGCTCCGAAGGCGCGCGGCTGTGGTAGTGACGACGACAATGAAGGTGAGCATCGTCGTTCCGTGCTTCAACGAAGAAGAGAGCCTGCCGCGGCTCTTTGAAGAGCTCGACGCCATCGTGCCGCGCTTGCCCGACCTCGAGGTCATCCTCGTCGACGACGGCAGCCGCGATCGCACGGCTGAAATTCTCAAGGCGCAGGCAGCAAAGAACCCTCGCTACAAGGCGGTGATTTTTCGCCGCAACTTTGGGCAGACGGCCGCCATGGTCGCCGGCTTTGACCACGCCAGCGGCGAGGTCATCGTGCCGCTCGACGCCGACCTGCAGAACGATCCGCAAGACATTCCGTTGTTGTTGGCCGAGCTCGACAAGGGCTTCGACGTCGTCAGCGGGTGGCGCAAGAGCCGCAAAGACGCAGCAATCTCGCGCAAGCTGCCCTCGATGATCGCCAACCGGCTCATCGCATCCATCGGCGGCGTCGACATTCATGACTACGGCTGCACGCTGAAGGCATACAGAAAGAGCGTGCTCGATGACGTGCACCTCTATGGCGAGATGCACCGTTTCATCCCGATTTATGCAGCATGGGCTGGCGCTCGTGTCACCGAGCTGGTGGTGAACCACCGTCCGCGAACCGCCGGCGTCAGCAAGTACGGTATTGGACGAACGTTCAAGGTCGTGCTTGATTTGCTGACCGTGAAATTGCTGGGCAGCTACGCGACAAAGCCGATTTATTTCTTCGGATTCTACGGCTTCTGGTTGTTCTTCTTTGGTGCCCTGTGCGCCGCCGGCGTCGTCGCCGTCAAGCTGTTCGGTGTCGATTGGCACCACACGTTTTCTCTCGGTTTGGCGGGCGGTTTTCTGCTGCTGTTGGGCATGCAAAGCGTAATGCTGGGTCTGCTCGCTGAGCTGCAAGTACGCACCTACCACGAGTCGCAGCGAAAGCCGATTTACCTGGTGAGAGAAACCGTTGGAACGGACCAGAAATAATGTGTGGCATCGGCGGACTCGTCGAAGCACCCGGCGCTGTCGTCGACGTGGGCGCGCTGCGGCGCATGGCCGGCGCCATCGCCCACCGCGGTCCCGACGGTGAGGGCTTCTGGCGCGGGCCGGGCTCGCTCGCACACACAGGCCTCGTGCACCGCCGCCTCTCGATCCTCGATCATGCCGGCGGCCGGCAGCCCATGGTCGACGGCGACGACGACAAGGGCGCCCTCGTCTTCAACGGCCAGATCTACAACCACGTTGTGCTTCGCCGAGACCTCGAGTCGCGCGGCGTGCGCTTTCGCAGCGACCACAGCGACACCGAGAGCTTGCTGCGCGGGCTGATGGACCAGGGTTCGGCCGTGTGCGCCCGCCTCTCGGGCATGTTCGCCTTCGCCTTCGTCGACGTCGACGCCGGTCGCCTGATCATGGCGCGCGATCCGATGGGCAAGAAGCCACTGACCATCGCCGGTCCGCGCTTCTTCAACGGGCGACCGCGCCTCGCCTTTGCCAGCGAAGTCGCCGCCCTCGACGTCCTCGACGGCCGCGCCGGCGACGTCGACGAAAACGCCGCCGCCCGCTTCTTCGCCTTCGACTTCGTCCCCGACCCTGATTCGATTTGGCGGGGCGCATGGAAGCTGCCGCCCGGCCACGTCGTCGAGGTTGACCTGCGTCGCCCCGACACGTGGGACACGCTGCGCTCGCGCCCGTACCGGCCGCAGCGCTTCGGCTCGCAGCCGCTGCGGTCGACCTTCGTCGAGCGCGCCGCCGATCTGCGCGCTGTCGTCGACGACGCCGTCAAAGATCGCTTGCTGCACGCCGATGTCCCGGTCGGTGTCTTCTTGAGCGGCGGCATCGACAGCAGCCTCGTCGCCGCGTTGGCCGCGCGCCACACCGACAGGCTCGAGACCTTCTCGATCGGTTTTCGCGAGCCGAGCTTCGACGAGAGCGCCTGGGCGCGTCTCGTCGCCCGCCACATCGGCAGCCGCCACCACGAGCAGATCCTCGACGAGCGCGCGCTGCTCGACCTGTTGCCGCAGGTGGGCGCCCACCTCAGCGAGCCCTTCGCCGATCACAGCGTCGTGCCGACGATGCTGTTGGCCCGCTTCGCGCGCGAGCGCGTCACCGTCGCACTCGGCGGCGACGGCGGCGATGAGCTCTTTCTCGGCTATCCGACCTTCGCAGCCGAGCGCGTCGCCGGTCCGCTGTCGTCGGTCGGCGCGCTTGGTTTCGTCAGTTCGCTCACTTCACGATTGGCGCAACTGAGCGATCTGTTGCCGGTCTCGCACAGTGACCTGGCCCTCGATGAAAAAGTGCGCCGCACCGTCGACGGGCTCGCCGAGCGCCGCCCGCTGCGTCGTCACCAGCGCTTTCTCACCGGCGCGACCTCAGGGCGTTTGCACGCATTGTTCGCTCCCGACGTGCGCCGCCGCCTCGACGCCGACCTGCTCACGAACCTCGATCGCATCGAAGATGAAGCGAACGAAAACGGCGCCCGCGACGTGTTCGACGTCGTCACCTGGGGCTATTTGCGCACCTACCTCGCGGCGGGCGTGCTGCAGAAGGTCGACCGCGCCACCATGGCGGTCTCGCTCGAGGCCCGCGCCCCGTTGCTCGACCGCCGTGTGGTCGACTTCGCCTTGTCTCTGCCTGTCGACGACAAATTGGGTTCTGGTGGCAAGCGCATCTTGAAGGCCGCCGCGCGCGGGCTCGTGCCCGACGCCATCCTTGATCGGCGCAAGAAGGGCTTCGGCATGCCGGTCGCCGCGTGGTTGAACGGCCCGCTGCGCCCGCTGGTCGACGAGCTTCTGTCTCCCGCTGCCGTCAGGGCCGATGGCTTTCTCGACGTCGACGTCGTCACCGGTCTCGTGCGCGAGCACCGTCACCGCGTGCGCAACCACCGCAAGATCTTGTGGGCGCTGTTGATGTGGATGCTCTGGCGTCGACGATCACGCCGCTGAACGAAGTCGCGCAGGCGCACGCCAGAGTGCGCTACCGCGTCGACCGGCAGCGATTCATGTGGTGCTCCCCCTCGACAGCATAGCGCGCGGGCCGCTAACGACCTCGTCATGAAGATCGCAGTCATCGGCACCGGCTACGTGGGTCTCGTCTCCGGCGCGGGCCTCGCCGACGCCGGCCTCGACGTCGTCTGCGTCGACATCGACGCCGCCCGCGTCAAAGGACTCGAAGACGGCGTCATCCCCTTCTACGAGCCGGGGCTCGAAGACCTCGTCACGCGCAACGTCAAGGCGCACCGCCTGACGTTCACCACCGACATCAACGGCGCCGTCGCCGGGCGCGACGTCGTGCTGCTCTGCGTCGGCACCCCGCAAGCGAACGACGGCGCAGCCGACCTGCAATATGTGCTCGCGGCAGCAGCGCAGGTGGCGGCGGCGGCGACCGGTCCGCTGGTGTTGGCGACGAAGAGCACCGTGCCCGTCGGCACCGCGCACAAGCTGCGTGACGTCGTCAAGAGCGCGAAGCACGCCATCGCCGTCGCGAGCAATCCCGAGTTCTTGAAAGAGGGCGACGCCGTCAATGACTTCTTGAAGCCCGAGCGCATCATCATCGGCGCCGACGACGACGTCGCCCGCAGCGCGCTTGAAAAACTCTACCGCCCGATGCAGCTGCGCGAGCTGCGCATCATCGCGATGTCGACGACGTCGGCCGAGCTCACGAAGTACGCTGCCAACGGCATGCTCGCCACGCGCATCAGCTTCATGAACGAGCTGTCGGCGCTGTGCGAAAAAGTCGGCGCCAGCATCGACGATGTGCGCCGCGGCATCAGCAGCGACTCGCGCATCGGCAAAGCGTTTCTCTACCCCGGCGTTGGCTACGGCGGCTCGTGCTTTCCCAAAGACGTCAAGGCGCTCGTGCACACCGCCCGCGCCCACGACGTGCCGCTGACGATCCTCGAGGCCACCGACGCGGCCAACCTGCGGCAGCGCGGCCGCATGCTAGAGAAAATTCTCTCGCACTTCGAAGGCGCCCTCGCCGGCAAGACCATTGGCATCTGGGGCCTCGCGTTCAAGCCGCGCACCGACGACATCCGCG
>JANNAY010000739.1:0-3495 GCA_031384945.1 Deltaproteobacteria bacterium | reverse complement strand
GGTTCTTGAGCAGCGGATCGATGTTCGCCAGGTCCTGCAGCGGGCATTCCGCCGCGTTCTGGTTCAGGAAGTTGGCCGCGAGCTCGTCTTGCTCCTCCGCCATCGATCCCGAGTTGTCGACGACGATGAGGATGTCGGCCGCTTTTTCGGCGGGGATGTCGACGTCGTTGGCGATCGTTTGATCGCAGGTGGGCTTCACCTCTTCGAACACGCGGCGGTTACAGAAGGCGTTGCAGCCGGCGAAGCTGGCGAGAGCGAGGGTCAAAAGAAGGGCGCGGCGCATGGACAACCTCCGAACGTCTTCGGCTATAGCAGAGTCAGCGGAGCAATGACGACGTCGTCACCCGGGTCGGTCGTTGGGACGATTCACAGCGCGGGAGCATGGCAGTGGGACGGCGACGGCATGTGCACGTGGGAGCGCCCGACGTCGAGGAGACGCTGGTCGCAGAGCTGAAACGGCACCACGCCGACGTCACCTCCATCGCCGATGGCGTGGTCGTCTGCGGCGCTGTCGTCGACGCCGTCTTCGCCCGCCAGGTGCTGATCGATGCGCGCAGGGTCGTGGCCGCGACCGCGCCCGACCTCGCTGCGCAGCTGCTCGACGGCGCCATGGCCGAGCAGCGCGCCAGCTTCGACGCCGCCAACATCGACGTCGACGCCCCCGAAGTCGCCCGCACCGGATCGAAGACGCGGACGAAGCATCCGCTGGCAGATGAGGCCGCGCGGCTGAAAGACACGCTGCAAAAGAAAGCAGTCGGACGTCGAGAAAAGGGCAAGAGCGGGCCCGTGACCGCGCACCGGCTGCGGGTGTTGTTGGTGTCGGCGCGCGAGGCCTGGGCCAGCGTCGGCGTCGACGTCGACGCGGATCCGTTGGTGGCTTGGCCGTCGCCGTTTCCGATGGGGCGGGCGCTGGTCGAGGCGCCGAAAGACGCGCCGTCGTCGGCGCACCGCAAGCTCGACGAGGCGCTGGCCTGGCTCGGGGTCGGTCCCGGCAAAGACGACGTCGCCATCGACCTCGGCGCAGCACCTGGCGGCTGGACCCACGTGCTGCGCAAACGCGGCGCCCGCGTCGTCGCCGTCGACCGCGCCGCCCTCGACGACGACCTCGTGCGCGACGTTGGCGTCGTCCACTTGCGCAAAGACGCCGCCGACGTCGACCTCGGCGCTGGCTACTTCGATGGAGGCCGCGCCAGCTTCGTCGTCTGCGACGTCATCTGGGAGCCCGAAAAATCCATCGCGATCATCGAGAAGGCGCTGCGGGTGCCGTCGCTGCGCGGGCTCGTCGTGACGCTCAAGCTCAAGCACCCCGTCGACTTCGCCGTGCTCGAAAAGGCCCAGCGCATCGTCGGCGGTCACGACGGCTTCGTTGGACGCGTCAAACACCTCATGGCCAACAAGCTCGAAGTCACCGCGATGATGCGGCGGCTCTGACGGTCAGCGCCGACGACGACGACGCAGCACGAGGAGCGCCGCACCTGCGATGACGGCCTGCGATGGCGATCCGGCGCAGCAGCTGTCGCCCCCGACGTCGCCTTCTCCGGCTTCTTCGCCTTCGCCTTCGCTCTGTGCGCCTTCGCCCTCGCCTTCTTCGCCTTCGCCTTCTTCACCTTCGCCCTCGACGCCGGTGCAGATGGGGTTGGTGTCGCAGTCGGGGTCTTCGCAGTCGGTGCCGTCGGAGAAGTCGTTGTCGTTGCCGTCGCCGCAGAAGAGTTCGATGAAGCTGGCGCAGTTGTCGCGGCCCACCGTACCCTCAGGGCACAGTTGATACTGAATATCGAAGAAGTTGACCTGTTGGGTCCACACTGCGCCGTCGGTCGAGCGCAAGAACAAAGAGGTGTTCAGCGCCGCCTGCTTGCCGCAGCCGAACAAGACGCCGTCCTTGACGAAGACGCAGTCGCTGGGCCCGCCGTCGACGGCGCCGAAGCCGAGGTCGCTGTCGTTTTCTTTGTACAGCTCTCCCCGCGTTCCGTTGTTGGCGATGACATACAGAGCGTCTTGAAACACCACGCCTTGACGCACCTCACGGGGAGTCTCACCGATGCGCGTCGCGGTGGCGCTGACGCCGTCGAAGACGACGCGGTCGACGAAGCCCTGCGTCGACGGCTGCAGTCCACCCAGCAACAAGTCGTGGCCGTCGAAGCCGAGGGCGTGGACGACGGGGTAGGCGTCGACGACGTCAGAGGCGGCGACGAAGCTGGCGCCGGCGTCGTCGCTGAAGAACAAGAGGTTGTGGCCGTCGTTGGCGACGCTGGTGTCGACGGCGTTGGCGGCGATGAATTCACCGTCTTCTGAGACCGTGACGTTGAAGTAGCTCAACTCACCTGCGGCGCGCAGCTCGGTGAACGAGTCTCCGCCGTCAAACGACTCCCAGAGCGCGTTGTTGCTGTTGTTGGTCGACGTTCCAACCATCATGTGGTCGGCGTCGGCGGGGTCGAACCACGATGCGCTGACGAACTCGCCTTGCAGCTCGTTCTCGAGTGGCACGTAGGTGCAACCGCCGTCGATCGAGCGAAACATGCCGTCGATGCCGCCGAGCAGCACGCCGCGCTCGCCTTGATCGACGGCGAAGAAGACCACGGGGCCGAAGCTCTCTTCGCAGACGCGCTGCCAGTCGTCGGGTCCGCCGCCGGGGGTCTGGCGCACGAGGCCCCACGAGGTGCCCCCGCCGACGAGCACGCCGTCCCGCACGAACGGAAATTTTCCGAACTGGTCCTGGCCGACGTGGCCGATGAGGGGCGCGGTCAGGGGTCCGACGACGACGAGGGAGAGGGCGAGCGCGAACATCGTGGCCAAGCTAGCGCCCCGTCGTCGATCTGCCATCCTCGTTGCCGATGATGGCGGGCGCGTTCTTGGGGCTCTTGTTGGCGGCCGCGATGTTCGAGCCCGCGTCGACGCTGATCGCGCCCGCGTCGACGACGATCGAGTCCCGGGCCCTGCCCGCCGACGCCGTCGTCTACTTGATCATGGTCGACCGCTTCGCCAACGAGCCGCTGCACGGCAGGCCCGGCGGTGATGCGGCGAATCCGCGCGCGTTTCATGGCGGCAACCTCGCGGGCGTGCGCCAACAACTGCCCTACCTGCAGCGGCTCGGCGTCACGCACCTCTGGCTGACCCCTGTGCACAAGCAGGTCGGCGACGTCGACGGCACGGCCCCGTACCACGGGTACTGGCCGCAGAACTTCGACGACGTCGATGACCACTTTGGCAACCGCTTCGACCTCGCGGCGCTGGTAGAAGACGCCCACGCGGCAGGCATCGGCGTGATCCTAGACGTCGTCGCCAACCACAGGGGGTACGGCGCCACCGATCCTGAGAAGCTCGTGCGTGGGGTCTGTGGCGACGAGGTCGATACCGGAAACGCGGACCGCGACACCACGCGCTGTCTCTTCGGTCTGCCCGATCTCAACACCGAAGACCCACGCGTCCGCGCGATCGTCGTCGAGAAGACGCAGTGGTGGCGCTCGATCGCTCCGCAGCTCGCGGGCATGCGCATCG
>JANNAY010000710.1:0-4684 GCA_031384945.1 Deltaproteobacteria bacterium | reverse complement strand
CGGCTTTGATGCCGCCGCCGCGCCACGCCTTTTCGGTGAACGTCAGGCAGACCGGCGTCTTCAGCGGCCGGGCGCCTGAGAAGCGGACAATCAGCTCGTTTGACGAGGACGGGTAGGTGACGCGGACGAAGGTGTCGCGGGCGCCGACCGGCTTCTCTTGCCCCTGTTTGCCGTCACCAAACACAGTGAGCTGTCCCTGGTCGTCGTCGTCGAGCTTGTCGTGGTCGACGGCGGTGCGAATGCGGGTGAGGAACGGGAGCCACGGCTGCGGTCCGAGCTTGATCTCGAGGGCGCCGCCGCCTTCGGGGACGTTGACGAGAACGCAGCTGCGCGTGCGTCCGGCTTTGTGAAACGCCTGCCCGAGGAAAGGCTGGGCCTTCATGCCCGGACACACGCGGCGCCACGGCAGCGCGTTGAGGTCGGCGTCGACGGCGGCGATGGCGTCGTCGGCCTTGGCGCCGTCGTTGGGGTCTCTGGGGCAGGCGACGCGGCTGCCGTCGGCTTTGACGACGCTGACGTCGGCGAATTCGAGGAGGCCGACCTGGGTGTTGACGTCGCCGCTGACCTTGGGCGCGGACTTCAGGTGCAGGATCTGCCCGTCGGCAAACGCGAGAGCTTCGCCGGTGAGGCGGTCGGCTTTTTCTTGCTGCCCTTCGGCGAGGTTGTGCTGCTCGAAGGGATCGGCGGTGAGGTCGTAGAGCTCTTGCAAGCCGCCGTGGCGGTTGACGATGAACTTCTGCTTGCCGTCGATGAAGCCGATGTACTTCGGTCCGTTGTTGGCGCCGATGAAGATGCGCCGCGGCGCGAAGTCGACGTCGCTGGCGATCATGCTCTGGCCGTGGTTGCGCTCGTCGAAGGGCAGCCCGAGCAGATCGAGGATCGTCGGCAAGAGGTCGACGTGCGAGCCGACGCGCTGGTTCTTCTGCCAGCCGTCGAACAGCTTCGGCGCGGCGATGACCATCGGCACGTGCAACGAAGGCTCGTAGGCGAGGCGACGTCCTGCCGACGCCCGTGGCCGTTCGGCGACGGTCTCGCCGTGGTCAGCCATGTAGATGAGCGCCGTCTCGTTGGTGAGCCCGCGCGTCTCGAGGCCCTTGTCGAGGCGACCAAACGCGTCGTCGAGAAAGTGCACCGCCGAGTAAAAGCGGTCTTTGGCGTCGGTGCCAGGAAACGCCGGTTTGACGTCGTCAGGTATGGCGTACGGGTAGTGCGCGGTGATGGGGATGATCACCGCGAAGAAGCGCTCGCCTTTCGGAATGGTGTCGATCCACGCGAGCACGGTGTCGACGACGGCGCGGTCGTCGACGCCCCAGCCGCTCTCCCATATCCCTTTGCCGGCGATCGCTCGCGCATCTTTTTGGATTTCGAATCCGCGGGCACCGAGCAGCTGCAGCTTGTCGTAGAAGCCGAAGTCGCCGCCGTGGAACAAGCCGACGTGGATCTTGTTCTTGCTCAACACCTCGGGGAGGGCGCCACAGTCGATGCGCGGGTTCACCTCCATGATGTTTCGGGCGTTTGGTGGCGGAAAGTCGGAGCAAGTCATTGCGTAAATCGCCGCGATGCTTTTGTGGTAGACTGTGTAGTAATTCTCCATATCGAGGCCGCCGCGCTTCAGCGCCGCCATCACGTTCGGCGTGGTGTCGCTGCCGTCGTTGCCGGGCAAGAGCGTCTCGAGCGACGTCTGCTTGCGGGCGATGCCCTCGGAGAAGAACAAGATGCCGTTGTCGACGTGGTCGGCCTTCATCAGCGGCGCCGTCGTCGGCGGCTGCGGCTCTTGCGTCTTCAACATCGCCAGCCGTTCGGCCTTCGTCGTGGGCACAGTGAAGCCTGCGGGCAACTTCACGTCTTCTTTGCCCGAGAAGGCGCGCACGTAGCTGCGGACGAGAAGCAGCACGGGGCTCTCGCCCATGCCGAAGTTGCGTTTGGCGAAGACGTAGAGGTCGGTGACCCAGACGGCGGAGCCGACGACGGCGATGGCGACAAAGACGCGGGCGCGGACGGCTGTGCCGCGCTTGTAGACGACCGCGGCGACGGCGACGGCGACGACGACGGCGACGCAGCCGTAGAAGATGGCGGGGTAGACGTCGCCGGGCGACATCAGGTGAAAGTCTTTGACGCGGACGCCTTCGTCGCCACGCAGGCGCGCGTAGGTGATGCCGATCTGCGAGATGCGGAACGACACGTCGTTGAGGCCGAGCCAGAACAGCTCGGCGCCGAGGCCGAGGCCGATGACGACGCCGCCCAGGTAGAGGTTGAGTCGGGTGACCGCGGCGACGACGAGGGCGAAGACCGCGGCCACCAGCAGCTCGGTGCCGATGCCGATCGGCAACCAGAAGAAGCCGTCGGCAGCGCCGGCTTCGAGGTACAGGTCGCCGGCACGCCAAAACTTCGCCAACACGCCGAAGATCAGCGCGACGACGAAGACGACGCTCGGCAGCCGCTTGCTGTCCATGGGGCGTCGCATAGCGCTCACGCCAACCACAGCAAGATCCCGTGATCGGATCTGCGTCGCGGATTGGCAAAGAGGTCTGTTCATCCGCTTGTGTCGGCGCGGGACGCGGGGCATGACGCGCGCGCTCGTCGAGGTTCTCCATGCTGCGCGCTCGCCTCTCCGCCGTTGCTGCCGTCATCGTCTCTCTCTTCTTCAGCGCTCTCGTCAGCGGTGCCGCCGTGGCCGAAGAAGGCGACTTTCCGGTCGAGCGCTTTCGGCCGTCGACGACGCGCGATGGTTTGCTCGACGTCGAGTGGGGCGGTGTCGGTGAGCACCTGCAGTGGGACGGCGCCTTGTGGGTCAACTACGCGCTGAACCCGCTGGTCATCTACGACGGTGACCAACGCGTCGGCGCCCTCATCGCCCACCGCGTCGGCGGCAACCTCACCGGCTCGATCGCGCTGTTCGACTGGGTCGAGCTCGCCGCCGATTTGCCCGTGGTGCTCTTTCAGACGCGCGACGAGAGCTTGTTGCCCGGCGCCGTCAACGCTGAAGCCCTCTCGGCCACCGGCATCGGCGACCTGCGCCTCGCCCCGAAGATTCGTTTGCTGCGCAGCCGAGAGCAGCTGATCGACCTCGCCATCATCCCGGCGTTCACCCTGCCGAGCGAAGTGCCCTACGGCTCGTCGTACGTCGGCGAGGCCCAGCCCACGTTTGTCCCTGAGGTCGCCGCCTCGCGCGCCCTCGACGACGGGCCGCTCTCGGGCCTGCGCGGCGCGCTGAACGTCGGCTACCGCGTGCGTCCCGAAGAGCGCTCGTTGCTCAATGTCACCATCGGGCACGAGCTGCTCTACAAGGCCGGCGTCGGCTACCGCTTCGCCGACACGCTGCACCTGCCCCTCGAGCTTGACGCCACCCTCTCGGGATCGACCTACGCGTTCGCGCCCTTTCGCGCCGCCGAAGAGAGCCCCCTCGAGGTCAAAGCCGGCGTCAAATACGACGTCTTCGCTGTCCCGGCTGCCGCCGGCGCTGGCGACTCTCTCGTCGTTCAGGCCTTTGGCGGCGCCGGCACCGGCCTCGTCAACGGCTTCGGCACGCCCGACCTTCGCTTGTTCGCCGGCCTGCGCCTCGGCCCGCCGCGAGACATCGACGCCGACGACGATGGCATCGCCGACAGCGTCGACGCCTGCGTCAACGCCGCCGAAGACAAAGACGGCTTCGACGACGTCGACGGCTGCCCCGACAAAGACAACGACAAAGACGGCATCGACGACGACAAAGACGCCTGCGACAACGAAGCCGAAGACGTCGACGCCTTTGAAGACACCGACGGCTGCCCCGACCTCGACAACGACAAAGACGGCGTCGCCGACAAAGACGACGCCTGCCGAGACGTCGCCGAAGACAAAGACGGCTTCGAAGACAACGACGGCTGCGTTGACGCCGACAACGACAAAGACGGCGTGCCCGACCGATCCGACAGCGGCGACGACGGCTGCAGAGACGTCGCCGGACCGAAAGAGAACAAGGGCTGCCCGTGGCCCGACACCGACAAAGACGGCCTGACCGACAACGTCGACGTCTGCCCGACGCTCGCTGGCGACAAGGCGCACAAGGGCTGCCCCGACAGCGACGGCGACGGCTTCACCGACGACAAAGACAAGTGTCCGAACGAGGCTGAGACCGTCAACAACGTCAGCGACGACGACGGCTGCCCCGACGAGGGTAAGGTGCTCGTCACGCTGACGAAGACCAAGATCGTCATCCTCGACAAGGTCTTCTTCGACACCGGCAAAGCCTCGATCAAAGACATCTCGAACCCGCTCTTGCAGCAGGTCGCCACCGTCCTGAAGACCCACGCCGAGATCGCCCACGTCCGCGTCGAGGGTCACACCGACTCTGACGGCGACGACGACAAGAACCTCGGCCTGTCGCAAGACCGCGCCAACGCCGTGCGCGACGCTCTCGTTGCGCTCGGTGTCGATGCGTCGCGCCTCGTCGCCAAGGGCTTTGGTGAGTCCCAGCCTGTCGCTGACAACGCCGACAAGCAGGGCAAAGAGCAGAACCGCCGCGTCGAGTTCGTCCTCGTCAACGACGACGACGCCGGCGCCACCGACGCTCCTCGCTGACCGCTGTCGCCCGTCAGAGCTTTCGCTCACCGAAGCGGGCCTCATGAATGTGGCGCCCCCTGCCCATGGCCGCGGTCGTGACGTCGTCGATCACCGCAGATCACGGCCGCTATGGGGGCCTGCA
>JANNAY010000670.1:0-3855 GCA_031384945.1 Deltaproteobacteria bacterium | reverse complement strand
GGCCCAGCGCCACCGTGGTGAAGCGCGCGTGGCGCGTCGAGAACTCGAGCGGCTGCGTGTTGGGCACGGCGAGCCACGCCAGCACGGCGACGATGACGCCGATGACGGCGAAGACGGCGCGCCCCGGGCGTCGATCGCGGGCCGGTCCCTTTTCGCTGCGCACGCTGGCGAACAGCGCGGCGAGGCCGAGCGCGAGCACACCTGCGACGACGTGGAAGACGAGGCCGTCGTCGACGAAGTCGATGCCGCCGCCGACGGCGTGGGGCTCGCCGACGCCGCCGGGGGTGAACGGCACCGCCGTGGGCGCGAGCTCGCTGGCCACGATGCTGAGGGTGAAGACGACGACGGCGACGATGCCGGTGGCCTGTCGCAATGGCGCCACCAGCAGCCCGACGAAAAAGGCGCTGAGGTCAGAGACGAACGAGGCGCCGGCGATGTGCAGGATCTCGCTCAACGGCAGCGTCGCCGTCGATGATGACCACGCCGGCGCCGCGGCGACGCCGATGCTGACCATGCCGAGGTCGGCGACGAAGAAGACAAAGACGCCTGTGACGACGCGGGCGGCGAAGAAGGCGCTGGGCTGCAACGGCAGGGTCTCGAGAAAGGCGGTGGCGCCGTTGCGCGCGTCGCGATCGCCGATGGCGGCCCCGCACAGCAGGGCGAGGATCCACGAGACGATGCGTCCGCTGTCGTGTCCGCCGTATTGAGCGGCGAGGCTGTTGTCGCCGATGACCATCACCGTGCGCACGCCGGCGCCGACGACGAAGAACAGCAGCCACGGCAGCGATGCGCTCAGCTCGCGCCGCAGCAGCGCGCCAGCTGACATCGACGCTGACAACGACGCCGACAACGAACCCGTCATGGGATCACCAGGCGGCGGCGTCCGCTGCTGCGTCTCACGCCAGCGTCGGTGGCGGTGACTTCGACGACGACGATGTCGCCGCTGACGAAGCCGGCGTCGACGCGGGCGCCGCGGGCGAATTCAGCGCCGTCGACGCTGCGCCAGGCGCGCCACGCGTAGCGCGGACGGTCGAGCACGTCTTCGAGGGCGGCGCTCACGCGGATGTCGTCGAGCGGCCTTGCCCCCGGCGCGCCGCGGACGACGACGCCGCGGACGACGTCGGGGGCGCGCGTGCTCGCCTGCACCACGTCGGTCGTGATCGGCAGCGCTGGCGTCAAGGTGTGGGCGGCTGCGGCGGCAAAGGCGCTGTCGACGTTGATGTCGATGTCGTCGGCGAAGTCTTTGTCGTCGTCTTCGTCGAGGGCGGCGCCGACGAGGGCGTCGATGTCTGTGCTGAGGCCACCGACGAAGAAGCCCGCGGCGGTGACGGCTGCGTCGAGGCCCATCTCGGCGACGAGCACGTCGCCGTGATCGAGGTCTCGTTTCTGCAACAGCCGCGGCACGCCGACAGGACGCGGCGGCGACGTCGATGAATCGTTGGCGACGACGACGGCGGCGCCCGCGCCGAAGACGCCGGGGGCGCTGCGGTCGAAGACCTCTTTGCAGAGCGCGAGGGCGACGTCGTTGTCGGTGGCGTCTTTGCGGGCTTCGACGACGTAGACGACGTCTGCTGCGCCGCCGAGGACGTCGACGCCGGCGGGGTCGTCGAGGTCGTCTCTGTGCACCAGCAAGACGCGCGGCTTCTCGCCGTGCACGGCCAGGCGGTCGAGCACCTTTTGCAGCGCCGCGACCAGCTGGACGCGCTGGGGCAGGGGACGCGCGCCCTTTAGATGCTGACCGTCGTCGACGAAGGTGGCGCGACCGGCGTCGACCTGCAGGTGGCGCGGCACGAGGTTCGGCGGTCCGCGCAGCGAGCTGACCTCGAGGGGCAAGAGCAGGCCGAGCACGGCGGCAAAGATGCGCGTGGTGCGCGACGACCACGGCAGCGCCAACGCCTTCAGTCCGGCGAGGTCTTTGCCGCCAAAGGCGAAGAACAAGACGATGAAGATGACGCAGACGACGACGCTGACGACGGCATCGCTGCCGCCGAAGCCCACGTCGTCGACGGCCTTGACGACGGAGACGAGGCCGAAGGGGCCGTCTTTCAATGGCCGCAGCGACAGCAGCGACGCGAGCGTGGGCACCGCGAAGAACAGCAGCAAGCCGACGAGCACGAAGCGGCGGCCGAGCAGCGCCAACGTCGACGTCGCGGTCGCCGTGAACGTCGCAAACAGCGTCGCCCGCCACAGCACCCGCAGCGTCAGCGCCGTCGACGGCTGCGGCGCGTCGAAGCCGGCGTGCACGGCGACGCGGACGGCGGCGGCGATGACGCAGACGACGACGACAAAGGCCAGCTTGGTTCCGAGGACCCGTCGCGCCGGCACGGGCAATGACGACAGCAGTGGCCAGGTGCCCTTCTGGTTCTCGCCGCCGAAGACCCTGACGGCGACGAGGGCGGCGACGACGAGCTGCGCTGGCGCGAACGTGCTCAAGAGACGGTCAAAGGCCGTGGTGTTGCCGCTGGCGCTGCCCCACGCCAACAACAGGGCGTCGAGCACGATGACCACGACGACGACGACGCCGATGACGCCGCTGGCGCCGCGCAATTCGCGCCGCCACAGCGCCCAGATCGTCTTCACGCTGGGCTCACTTGCGCGCCGCCAGCAGCGCGAGCAGGGCGTCTTCGAAGCCCACCGGTGACGACGACGGGTAGCGCGGCGCGGGCGGTGGCGGGGCGACGCCGTCGTCGCCGATGACGGGCTCGTAGGGTGCGAACACTGGCGTTTCAGAGAACGCGCGCCAGGCGGCGGCGTCGCCGTAGACGACGACATCGACGACGTCAGCGCCGCCGTCGAACAAGACGCGGGCGTCTTTCGGCAACAGCGCGCGATCGCGCTTCTGCACGCGGCGGACGGCGCCCGCGAGGTCGCCGGGGCTGCCGTCGTAGACGAGGCGGCCGCCGTCGAGCACGCCCACGCGGTTGGCCAGCTGCAGCACGTCGTCGACGATGTGGGACGAGAAGAACGTGGCCCGCGGGTTCTCTCTCGCCGTCGCCGCGAGGATCGCGTGCAGCTCGCGTCGCGCCAGCGGGTCGAGCCCAGCGGTGGGCTCGTCGAGGATCAACAAACGCGGCCGGTGCGCCAGCGCCGCGGCGACGGCGAGGCGGGCGCGCTGTCCGACCGACAGCGTCTCGATGCGCTGCTGCGTGGGCACGTCGAGCTTCTGCAACAACGACGAGAACAGCGCCCGATCGTGACCTGGAAAGAAGGGGCGGATGAACGCGCCGAGCTCGAGCGCGTTCATCCACGGATCGAAGCGCGGCTCTTGCGCGACGTAGCCGATCTGCGCCCGCCACGACGACGGCACCTTCGTCGCCTTGTGTCCGAGCAACGACACGCTGCCGCGGTCGGGGACGAGAATGCCCGTGACCATCTGGATGAACGTCGACTTGCCGGCGCCGTTCTCGCCCAGAAAGCCGAAGGTCTCACCCTCGTGGATGCGCACGCTGACGTCGACGACGGCCGCGTGGCGCCCGAAGGACTTGCACAGCCCTTCGGTCTCGAGCACCGGCTTCTTCACGCGCGCGCCATCAATCAACGTCATGCAGAGCTGCCGTCAGAGTTGGTCCAGGACTTCGAACGCGCCGTCGGGCGCCAGCCGCGTGACGACGGTGCCGGTGGGCGCGCCGCTCTCTTTGAGCACGCGCCGCAAGATCGGCAAGCAGCGGGCGACGTCGTGGACTTCAACTTCGATGTCGCAGGAGACGACATTGCCGGCGTCGTCGAGGGAGCTGCCGCCGCCGGTGACCTCGCCGAGGCCGAAGCCTTCTTCGTCGTCGCCGACGCGGAGGGCGTCGTCGATGGGCTCTTCAAAGCGCTCGAACCGCTCCATCGGCGACATCGAGGCGGGGAGGT
>JANNAY010001217.1:0-4978 GCA_031384945.1 Deltaproteobacteria bacterium | reverse complement strand
CATGGCGCCTCGCCAGCGCCGCCGTGGGTCGGACCGGGACGCTCCTCGGGCCCTCACCGCCTTGGCGCGCGGCCCGTTGCGCGGCGACGGCGACGACGGCATCCATTTGCGCATATGACGACGACGCTGGCGCCCCTCGATGAGCTCAAGCTGCTGCTGCGCCCGGCTGGCGGTGGTCTCTATTTGGTGAGCACCGGCGCGGCCGAACAAAAGGCGCTGCAGCGGCGCTTCTACGGCAAAGACTCCGACGACGACGTCACCGGCGCCTTTGTCGACAACCTCGCCCGCGTCGCCGACCCTAAATTTGGCGCCCGCGTCGTCGTGCTCGGCATCCCGTCTGACACGGGCGCCGGGTTTCGCCGCGGGGCAAACCTCGGACCGCAGGCCTTGCGCGAGGCGCTGTTGGTGCACGATCCTGAGTTACAGAAGCGCTTCAAGAATGACGGCGTGGTCGACGTCGGCGATGTCTTCGTCGTGCCGCAATTGCTCGACGACGAGATGCTGTCTGATGCCCAGCGCGCCCGGTCGCAGGCGGCGCTCTACCCCGACGTCGACGCCGCGCTGCGGGCGACGCTGCCGGTGTCGGCGTTGTCGATGGCCGAGCGCGCGTGGTCGTTGCTGCTGCGGCTGAACCCGAACCTCGTGCCCGTCACCTACGGCGGCGACCACTCGACGGCGTGGCCGGCCGTCAAAGCCCTGCACGACGCTGGCAAGCGCTTCTGCATCTTGCAGTTCGACGCCCACACCGACCTGCTCGCCGAGCGCCTCGGCGTGAAGATGTGCTTCGCCACGTGGAGCTTTCACGCCAACGAGCTCATCGGTCGCCAGCGACGTCTCGTGCAGGCCGGCATCCGCGCCACGCGCTACCCGCGGTCACATTGGGAGGGCAACCTCGACGTCGTGCAGCACTGGGCCGTCGACATGATGAAGGATCCGCAAAAGGCCATCGACGCCGTCGTCGCCGACGTCAAGGCCACGGGCTTGCCGTGTTTTTTGTCGAACGACATCGACGGCACCGACGCCGAATTCGCCAGCGCCACCGGCACCCCCGAAACCGCCGGCCTCAGCGTCGCCGTCGTCGACGAGATCATCAGACGCGTGGGCAAAGAGGTCGGCTTCGTCGGCGCCGACCTGATGGAGGTAGCACCGCTGTTGGAAGAGCAGCCGACGAAGAAGACGCTGCAGACGGCGGCGCAGTATTTGACGACGACGTTTCAGGCCCTCGCCGCTCGGCCGGCTGGTGGTTAGTCTGTCTTTCATGCGTCCAGTTCGCCTCGGCAGCGTGTCGATTCCGCCGATCACCTTCGCGATCATGGTGGTGCTGGTTGGCTGTTTCATCGTCAGCGGGCTCGCCGCCAACTACGCCGGCAACGTCGCGCAGTTCTTGTCGTACGTGCCCGTCGTCAGCGAGAAGGTGCGCGCTGGCGAGGTTTGGCGGCTCGCGACCTATGCGTTGATGCACGACCTCACCAATCCCATGCACCTCCTGTTCAACGGTATGGCCATCTTCTTCTTCGGACGCTCCCTCGAAGAGCGCTGGGGCGCCGGCCGCTACCTCTTGTTCTTGCTGCTCACCGTCGTTGTCGGCGGCACCTTTGTCGTCGGCGCCGGCTGGCTCGGCATCGGCACCGGCTCGGCCATCGGCGCCTCTGCCTTTGCCGAGGGCCTCATCGTCGCCTGGGGCTTGCTCTACCGCGACGCGCAGGTGCGCTTGTTCTTCGCCATCCCCGTCAAGGGCATCACGATGGTGTGGTTCGCCGCCGCGATGTGGGTGCTCGACGCCGTGTCGCAGTCGCCGAACTCGGCGGCCGCGCACCTCGGCGGCATGTTGACGGCGGTCGTCCTCGTCATGGGCGTGTGGCGACCGAACGCCGTCAAAGATTGGTGGTGGCGCATGAAGGCCAAGGCGACGAAGAAGAAGCAACCCGACCTCTTCGTCGTGCCGCGCCCTCCCAAGCGTGACGACGACAAGAAGTGGGTCAACTGAGCCGATGCCGCCCATGATGGAAACGGTCATCTTCAACGTCGTCACCACGGTGATGCCGCTGATCCTTGCCATCGCCGTGCACGAGTACGCGCACATCGCGATGGCGCGCTTTCTCGGCGACGACCTCGGCACGCGGCTCGGCCGCTACACGCTCAACCCGCTGGCGCACATCGACCCCATCTGGACTGTCGCGTTGCCGGTCTTTTCGGTGGTGAGCCAAACGCTGAGCGGCGGCTTCTTTGCCATCCCATTTTTGGCGGCAGGAAAACCGGCCCCCTACAATCCCATTCGCCTCGACCGCCGGTTCAATGGCAAGCGCATTGGCATGGGCACGGGCGAGATGCTGGTGGCGTTGGCCGGTCCGGTGTCGAACCTGTTGCTGGCGCTGTTGACGACGGGGCTGATGATCGCCCTGGTGCAAGGCGGCGCGTCGCTCGACTTCGAGGCCGAGCCGCGCAGCTTCGTGCTCTTGGCCTTCAAGTTCGTTGTGTTGAACCTGACGCTCTTCTTGTTCAACCTGATACCGGTGTCGCCGCTCGACGGCAGTAAAATCATCGCGCATTTCTTGCCGACGCAGATGGCCAACGCCTACCGCGACTTCATGGACCGCTTCGGCAGCATCTTGCTCGTGGTGCTCTTCGTCGGCGGCGCGCGCTTGATCATCGGCCCGGTGCAGGCCGTGTTCATCGAGCAGCTGTGGAACGTGGTCGTCAGGTTTCGCTGAACTTGAAGGGATCAGCGTGTGCCTTCAGCTGCGCTTCTTCTCGACCAGCGCGAGAATCTCGTCGGTGACCTGCTCGAGCGTCTTGCCGTCGGTGTCGACGATGACGGCGTCGTGGGCGGGCTTGAGCGGCGCCACCGGGCGCTCGGCGTCTTGCTTGTCGCGGGCGACGATGTCGGCGAGGACCTTGTCGTAGGTCTCGCCTACGGCGCCCTTCTCGGCGAGCTCGTGCATGCGGCGCTTGGCGCGCTCAGACGGCGACGCCGTCACAAACGCCTTCACGTCGGCGTCGGGAAAGACGACGGTGCCGATGTCGCGTCCTTCGAGGACGCTGCCATTGCCCAAGCGCCCAAGGGCGCGCTGCAGGTCGAGCAGCGCGTCGCGCACCGGCGGATGACGGGCCACCGACGACGCCGCTGCTGACACGTCGGGCGTGCGAATCGCGGTGGTGATCTCGTCGCGCTCGAGAAAGACGCGGTTGACGCCGCCTTCGACGACGAAGCGCAAACGGGCGGGCAGGGTGGCGGCGATCGCGCCGAGGGCCGCGCCGTCGTCGACGGAGACGCCGGCGCGCAAGGCGAGCAAGCCGACGGTGCGGTAGATGGCGCCGGTGTCGACGAGGGCGAGGCCGGCGCGCTCGGCGACCATCTTGGCGACGGTGGATTTGCCGGCGCCCGCTGGTCCATCGAGGGCGACGATCAGCGCGCCCATCAGGACTTCACCAGCTTCACGATGTCGTCGACAGCGGCCAGCAGGCGGTCGTTCTCGGCGACGGTGCCGACGCTGATGCGCAGGCTGTTGGGCAGGTCGTAGTTGGCGACGGGGCGCACGATCAGCGCGCGCTTCAAGAGCTCGATGTTCATCTGCGCCGCCGTCAACGCACCAAACGGCGATGCCTTCTCGGCAGACGGCAGCGTCGCGAGCACGAAGTTCGCCTGCGACGGCGTGATCAAGAGCCCGCGATCGGTCAGGGCTTTGCTGAGGCGCGGCAGCTCGCGATCGTTGTGGCTGCGGCTCTTCTGGATGTGCTCGTCGTCGTCGAGGGCGGCGAGCGCGGCGATCTGGCCGAGGGCCGAGACGTTGAACGGATCGCGCAGCGCGTTCAGCAAGTAGACGAGGTCGGGGTCGCCGATGCCGTAGCCGACGCGGTAGGCGGCGAGGCCGTAGATCTTGGAAAACGTGCGCAAGACCATGGTGCGCGGCCGCTTCATCGCTGTGGCGACGCCGTCTTGGTAGTCGGCGCGGCTGACGTATTCGGCGTAGGCCTCGTCGAGAATGACGACGACGTCAGGGGGAATCTTGCTGAGAAACGCGTCGAGGTCGGCCTTGCCGAACGACGACCCCGTGGGGTTGTTGGGGTTGGCGACGAAGACCAGCTTGACGCTCTTGTCGTTGACGGCGACGTCGGCGAGGGCGTCGAGGTCGTAGGCGTGGTCTTTGAGCGCCACGACGTGCTCGGGCACGCCCTGGGCGCGCGCGCCCATGCGGTAGACAACGAAGGTCGGCCAAGCGTTGAGCAGCGAATCGCCAGGCGCGAGCAGGCCGCGGCACAAGAGCGTGATCAGCTCGTTGCTGCCGGCGCCGACGACGACAGCGTTGGCATCGACGTTGTGCAGCCTCGCCAGCCGCGCCTTGAGATCGACCGCGCCAGCGTCGGGATAGAGGTGGCCCTTCTCGACGGCGGCCTTGACGGCGGCGCCTGCTTTTGGCGATGGGCCAAGGCAATTCTCGTTGCTGGCCATCTTGGCGATGTGACGGACGCCGTACTCGCGCTCCGTCTCTTCGATGGGCTTGCCGGCGACGTAGGGCAGGAGGCGCTTGAGGTGGGGCTCGACGAGCGGGCGCATGCGGCGCCGATACCGAAAGAGGCATCGCTCGTCGACATCGAAAAACACGCCGGCGCTGACGCAGGCCGTCGACGTCGACGCAGGGTGTGGCGACATGGCGCGCGGGCGCCTAGCCCTGCTGCGGCATCGCTGCTAAGGCGCACCACCAGACTTAGGAGGAGACCTCGTGGATTCCATTGGAACGCCGGCCCTGTGGATCGGTTTCTCCGTCGTCGTCTTCGCCGTGCTCGCCGTCGACTTGTTCTTGGCCAGCAAGAACGACAAGCCGATGACGAAGACCGGCGCGCTCGCGTGGACGGGGGTCTGGATCGCTTGCGCGGTGCTCTTCGGCGCCGGCATCTACTTCTTCATCGACCACAACCGCAGCGAAGAAGCGGCGATGGAATTCTTCACAGCGTACCTCATCGAGTACAGCCTCTCGGT